>NZ_JBEYFC010000323.1:0-10378 GCF_040634175.1 Streptomyces sp. NPDC007162 | reverse complement strand
GCCAGCCGCATCACCTCGGTGGCGATTCGGTCGCCGTCCGTCCCGGTACCGGCCCGCATCCGGTCGCGGACCAGGCGGGAGCCGTGAGCGGCGAGGTGCTCGAAGAGTTCGGCGTCCTTGACCATGGCCATCTTGAGGATCTCGGCGAGGCCGTTGCACACGTGGCGGGCGCTGAGGGTGCCCAAGAACTCGCGGTCGATGAGGGTGACGGCGGAGGGGTGGTAGGTGCCCAGGCGGTTCTTGTGCTCGCGGAAGTTCACCCCGGTCTTCGCGCCGATGGCCGCGTCCACCATGCATATCAAGGTGGTGGGAACCCGGATGTAGGGAGTGGAACGGCGGTACAGGCTGGCAGCGAGACCGACAAGGTCGGTCAGGACGCCGCCGCCGATAGCGATGACGGGCTCGCGACGCCGGGAGACGCCGAAGGAGTCCATCGAGGAGACAATCTCGAAGACGGTCTCCATGCTCTTGACGCCTTCGTGGGCGTCGATGACGCACAGACCGTACTCGACGCGCTGGTTCTGGAAGTACGCGTGGATACGCGGCCCGTACAGGTCGTACACGGTGCTGTCAACGACGACGAGCCGGCGTCCGGGCCGAACCGCTTCGGGGACACCTGCCTCGGCCAGCGCCGGATTGTCCGGATCCAGGAGCCCGGGGCTGAGGAACACTTCGTAGGCGACTTCCTTGCTCGTGCTCACCCGCCACTTGTGCGGGGTGGCCATGGCCGAAGCCCCGGGGTTCGGCAGCACGGCCTGTAACGCGGAATGGGACGGGAGCGTCATGTCGGTACGCCTCTTGTCTGCGTCAGGGCACCTCGGTGCCGACTTAGGAATGCCAAGGAAACGACCACTACACGCACCGTTCCACGGTGAACGGCGGTCCTGGGGCCTTATGAGGGGATGGGGGGAGCGGGTGCGGGACGCTATGCGCCGGGCGGTGCCGTGGCGGATGCCGTGTGTCTCCCGAGCAGGCGCCACCAGGTGAGCGAGATGCTGTCGGGGTCCAGGCAGGGGGGCCGCGCCATGGACCGCTGGGCCTCGCGGAACGCGGCGACAGTCACGGCGATGTCGTCCGATTCCACGGTGAACAGGGCGAGATGAGTCCCGTCGTCTGTGGACTCCGGGCCCTGGCCTTCCAGCGGGGCGCACCGTTCGGCGGTGACGAACCCGGGCACTCGCAGGACCTCGTCGAGGTGGAAGTCGTCGTACCAGCGGTGGTACTCGGCCTCCTGCCCCGGCAACGGACGGGTTCTGACGATCAGCAGCAACCTCACCACTTTGCCTCTTTCGGGAAATACCGGCCCGCGGTGTTCTGTGACGGTGGTCGTCGGCTCACCGGAAAGTCCGGTGAAACCCCAGGACACGGATTCCTCTGTGAGTCGTCGATTCCGTACCGCGACGGTACGTGGGTCACGACGCTTGCTTCGTTCGCAGAAGTGAATTAAATGGGGAGGAGCATCTCTGGTAGATCTTCGCGACAGTTGATTGAAGGCAGGGGCGGGGTCAATAGTCAAGAACTGGGCCATCAGGTTTCGGCCAGTCCTTCTCGATAGGTGAATGCCGAACTGGCTGCGTGACCACATTCTTCGGGGACCGTTCGGATGGGTGTGCAGGATGGCGTACCTGCGGAGGATTGGCCGATATTGACTCCTCGCACCGTTTACTTCCCGAACGAAGAGCCCCGCGCTCGTTCGAGAATGTCCGACAGGTCGACCAAACTCGCCTGGCATATTTCGGTCACTCGCTCCGGAGGCATTGCGCAGGGCCGCAAGGATGGCTTTGACTGCCGGTGGAGCGACTGCAGGAGCCGGGAGCCCGTCGGGAGCGTCAAACCGTCCGGGCCCCGTTCGCGGTGACCGCCCCGAGTTGACAGTTCGAACGGCGTGCTCACGTCCCGTCCGGTCGGCGGTCGAAGATCATCCCGCTCCTTCGGGTGCAGCCGCAGCCGACACTGCGGCGGCGACACCCGTCGGATCGGAAGAGGCTGAACGTTGCACAGAGGAGCGAAACATTTCGCAGAACCGTACCGCGGGGACTCATTGCTCCCTTCGGCGCCCACGTGTCCCCCTCGCGTGCGGGGGTACCCAGGAATTCCCGGACGAGAGACGTTCACGAATCATTCCGGTGAGGTTCGCCGCACGGGCCGCATTCTCCATTTACAACGGTGAACGGGCCGTAAAATCCATGTTTCCGGAGGACGCGGGGGCGATGCGGCGATGACGGACTCCGGTGAACTGCACCCTCCGGCTGCCCGCCGCCCCGTCGGCGCGCCAAAGCTCCTGAAGTCGCGGTCGGCCTACCACAACGCGTGGATGACGGTCCGTGAGGACATACTGCGTCATCCCGACGGCTCGGCCGGTCTCTACGGGGTCGTGGACAAGCCGGACTTCGCGCTGGTCCTGCCGCGGGAGCGGGACGGCTTCCACCTGGTGGAGCAGTACCGCTACCCGGTGGGCGGCCGGTTCTGGGAATTCCCGCAGGGCTCATGGCCCGGGGAGACGACGCCCACGACGGACACGCTCCTGCGCGACGACGCAGTCGGCGAGGGGCCCCCGGCGGACGCGGTGGCACTGGCTCGTGCCGAACTGCTGGAGGAAACCGGGCTGGCGGCCGGCACCCTGACCTGGTTGGGCCGGCTGCACGTGGCCCACGGCTACTCCTCGCAGCGCTGTCAGGTCTTCCTCGCAGAGGACCTGACCCTCCATGCACCGAGCCGGGAGGCGACCGAGTCCGACATGACCCAACGCTGGGTGGACGCCGGGACACTGGACCGGATGGTGGCGGACGGCCGGTTCGTGGACGCGCCGTCGCTGGCGGCCCTGGCACTGCTGCACCGGCATCCGCTCGGCAGACGTCGCACCGACGAGAACGGATAAAACGACGAAGGACAAGCGGGCAGACACATCCTCCGCACAACCCGCTGGTTACCTCGCCGTGCTGACGACGCCCGGGGCACCGCGTCCGGTGGTGTGGTCGCTCGTGGGGCGGTTCGGATTCGCCGGATCCAACCTGGCGCTGCTCACCTACGTCCAGGCTATGACCGGATCGTTCGCGTTCGCCGGGGTGATGATGGCGCTGAGCCTGGTCGGCACCGCGCTGACCGGGCCGGTGCAGGGCCGGCTCATCGACCGCTTCGGTCCCCGGCGTCCGCTGCTCGCGCTGAGCGGCGCCCACTGTGCGGTGAGTGCACTGCTGGTACTCATAGTGGGCTGGCCGCACGGCTCGGTGACCCACACGGCACTGCTCGCATCGGCGGTGCTCGCGCAGAGCGCCACCCAGCCCATGGTGGCGGTCGCCTCCCGCGCCATGTGGCCGCGGCTGTTGCCGCCGGGCCCGCGGCGCGAGACCGCGTTCAGCTACGAGACGGTGACGACGGAGGCGTGCTACCTGCTGGCACCGGCCCTCAGCGCGACGCTGGCGACCCTGCTGTGGCCGGGAACGTCCCTGGTGTGCACGGTGGTCCTGGTGGCAGGAGCCTCGCTGGGATTCGCGACCGCACCGGTCGTACGGGCGTGGAGCGATGCGCCGCACCAGGACGCACCGCGCACACACGGCCAGGCGGAGGAACGGGCGACGGCGCCAGCCCTTCAGGTGGTGGATCGCCGGCCGGTGCTGCGGCTTCCCGGCATGCCTCCGCTGCTGGTGGCTGCCCTTGGGTTCGGAGTCGGCGTCGGATTCGTCACGGTGACGACGACCGCGGCGGCCGACGCGCTGGACGCGTCCCGCTACACGGGACTCCTCCTGGCCGCGTGGTCGGTCAGCTCGGTCCTCGGAGGCCTGGCGTACAGTCTGCGTCCCTGGCCGCGCTCACCGATCGTGCGGCTCCCCCTGCTGATGGCCGCCTTCGGGCTCCTCCTACTGCCCGCACTGGCCGGCGGTGTGCCCGGCATCGCCGTTGCCCTGGTGCTCAGCGGGGCCACGCTGGCCCCGCAGCTCACCGCGCAGACGATCCTGCTGGACCGGCTGGTGCCCATGTCCCGGACCACCGAGGCGTACAGCTGGGTGACGACCCTCGTGGCGGCCGGGAACGCGGCGGGCCAGGCGGGGAGCGGTCTACTCGTCGAGCGATTCGGCTACCGGACCACCTTCCTGACCTGTACCTGCCTCGTCCTGGTCTTCGCCGCACTCGCGGGCAGCCACTGGCGGCGTATGGCCGACGCGCCTCGCCTGTTGCAGCCGTCCGCGAAGACGTGAACCCCGCCTGTACCACCGTGCTGCGGCGTCGGTGAAACCGGCTGCGCCGACGGCTGGCATCGGGCCTAGGCGTATTGACCACGAGAACGGCGGCGCGCACGACTCGCTCAACCACTACAGCAAGGGGAACGGTTCGTAGTCTCGCCCGTACCCCACCCGTCGGTCGGCTGGGCGCGGGGCACCTTCGGCGGCCCACGCGGCACCATCGCGGTCGAATGGCGTACGGAGGGCGACGAACTGCATATCACCGTCGAGGTCCCGCCCACCTCCACCGCCACCGTGCTCTTCCCTGGTGGTGAGGAGCTGACGCTGGGTCCGGGCCGGTTCACGGAGCGACGACGCGTCGGCGTGCGGTGAGCTGCCTCGACCACGGCAGGTCTGCGGCAGGTCCCGGGCCACGCTCACGGCGGGCGGATCCGGCCGCTCGACTGCCTCGTACGCCTTGACCGGCCCGTGGTTTGTGCGGGCCAGTCTCCTCATCCTGCGCTCGCCCACGTGACCGGCAGCTCATCCTGCCGCCTGCCCAGCGCGCTGAGCAGGCACTTTGCGGGTGGCGCCGACAGTCGAAACGGGCGCGTGCTCCGCCGGTGCGCATGGGCGGGCAGACCCGGGTGTACGCAAGTCCGTGATCAGCCGGGAGTGGTTGCAGGTGCGGCGGCCGGGCGGTTGACTCAGTCCCCCGGGGTGCCAACACACGTACTGCTGCTTGGGCGGATGACATGGTGCGGGTCCACGCGACCTCCGACGGCCTGCTGACGGCCCTCGACCGGCGGACGGCCCCGAGTCCGGCAACCGTGGCATCGCCGCGCAGGTGCGTGGGGTCGCTCGTGACCTCGGTCCGGTGATGGACGAGGTGAAGGCGGGGGTATGGCGCCTACCGCTGAGGGGTTCGAGACGTGTCCGGGCAAGCCGGGGAAGAACCTGCCGACGGTGGCGGGTGCTGCTGAACAGGTCACCGATGTGTGATCAGACGGTGGGGCAGGGATCGCTTGGCCGGACCGGACGAAAGCTTCAGGCGCACCCACAACGACGAGGAGACAACCGAGGATGCCACCCCAGCACGAACAGTCGCACGAGACCTCACCAGGGACCGGTAGAGCCTCCCCATCGGTTCGCCGGGCCGTGCACATGACCGTTGCAGCCGGGGACCCCGGCGGTATGTTGTTGCCGCGCGCCACGGCCGTCGCCAGGCCCGCGGGTGAGGCCGCTCCGGAGAGTCCTGCGGCCGCTCTGGCGAGTCCCGTGTCCGCTCCGGCGACCGCGTCCGATGATTCAGCGGAGCCCGCCGCGGAGGAGGCGGCGGTCACCAGGCGCGGCTTGGTACTCGCCGCCGCGGCCATTGCCGGGACGGTGCTGGTCGGGGCTTCGATCGTACTGGTGGGACACACGGGTCACAGCGAGCAGTCCGGCGACCCTCTGGCGGCGCCCCAGGGCGTCACCGTGCCGACCACGCCCAGCAGCATCCCAACCGACGGCCACACCTCCAGCTCTCCGTCGGTCTCGCCCACGCGCACCGCCACGGCGAGCGCGACGGCCGAGCACCGCAGCGCGCCGAAGCCGAAGGTGACGGCCGAGGCCGCCGCCGGTCAGGGTGCGATCCCGGCCTCGTCCGAGAAGAGGACGTCACCGCCGACGACCGCCGCGGATGCCGTCGCACAACGGGCCGCCGCCCACCCAGGCCGGCACATCTGCTACCGGGCCTACGTCAGCGAGGTCGGCTGGGAGGCTC
Source organism: Streptomyces sp. NPDC007162 (assembly GCF_040634175.1). Lineage (NCBI taxonomy): Bacteria > Bacillati > Actinomycetota > Actinomycetes > Kitasatosporales > Streptomycetaceae > Streptomyces > Streptomyces sp. NPDC007162. The sequence continues at coordinate 4,453 of NZ_JBEYFC010000323.1, read as the reverse complement.
CGGTGTGCGACGGCGGCGTGGCGGGTGAGACCGGGAAGAATCGGCCCATCGAAGCCGTCGAGCTCTCCACGGCCGGTACGTCGGGGAACGAAGCCAACGCATACATGGCCAGCAGCGGTTGGCAGGGCGGCGGCGCCTGGAACTGGAAGGGGGCGGCGAACGGCCAGAACCTCGTCATCGGAAACCCCGGCTCGGGGGCGGCGATGAGGGCATTCATGACAAGCGTGAAATCGGGCACCATCTGTGCCAACACCTACGTCTCCTCCAACGTCGGCTGGCAGACCACCCAGTGTGGCAGCAGCGGCGCCAAACCCGACTACCTCTTCTGCGGCTCGGCCGACAAGACGACCAAGCTGATCGAAGCCGTCGTCTTCAGGGTGTGAGCACCTCGCGCCGGGGGCCGTACCACCGACGTGGTACGGCCCCCGTTCCGTTTCCGGCCCTCGCCCGCTGCCTGCCGAGAAGCGCCGTCCGGACCGAATCCCCTTCAGGGTCAAGCCAAGCGCCAAGGAGACTGGCCCGAGTCGCCGTCAGATGAGCCCCGTACGTATGGCGTAGGAGACGGCGTGGGCGCGGTTTCGCAGTTGCAGGCGTTTCATCAGGCCGTACAGGACGTACTTCACGGTCCTCTCCGAGTACGAGAGCTTCTCCGCGATCTCGGACAGTTCCCGGCCCTCGGCGACCAGACGCAGCACATCCACCTCGCGCTGGCTGACCCCGGACGCCGTCAGCCCGCGGGGGGTGAGGACCTCACGATGCGTTCGCTGGACCTGCTCCATCAGCCTGCCCTGGAGCGTTGGCGGAAGCGATCCGCCGCCCTGGGTGACTGTCATCAGTGTCCGGGCGAAGACCGCGGGAGTGAAGGAGTCGCGCCACAGCACGGCGCGCACCCCGTGGTCGACCGACGCTGAGACCTCGGCATGCCACCGTCTTCCCGCCACCACCACGAAACGGGCGTCGGGGCGGTTGCACAGGCCGGGCAGCATGTCCAGGACTGAGACGTCCATGGTGTCCACGGCCACCACGGTGACGTCGGCATCCTGGCTGCTGCTGATCTCGGACAGCCTCCGGTCATGCTGAAGGCAGCTCACCAGACCGACCCGGACAACGGGGTCGGGTGCGTACACGGCGACCTGGACCACGTCGCTGAGCATTTGCTGAGGCATCGGCCCTCCCTCACGGGAAACGGTGTTGCGTATCCACGGCGATCAGGAGGGCGATGTTGTCATGGACGTATCCTCGGTTTCCGCTCCAGCGACCCCCTCCGGTCTAACATCAGGGAAAGCTGCCACGAGTCGCGCCCGCCGTTCCGTGCGGCCGCGACCATGCGCGGCGCCGCTCCGGAAAGGGCCCGTCGCGATCAGCGGGCCGCGGTGAGCACGGCCGTCGCGACCTTGGTACGGGACCGAAGACCGGTGCGCGTGAACAGCCGGGTGATGCGGTGGGCCACCGCGTTTTCGCTCAGACGTAACACAGTGGCAACCTGCCTGTTGGTCAGCCCCTCGGCGATGAGCGTGGCCAGCAGGTGGTCGTTCTCCGTGGTCGCCTGCTTTCGGCCGGGCACGGCGAGCCCGGCGTCACGCAGTGCGGCCCTGGCGCGGTAACGCCACAGCGCGGCGCCGGTCTCGCCGAACAGCTCGTACGCCTCGTACAGCAGTGTCTTCGGCCCCGCGCCCGCGATGGCGGCGGTGGCCAGCGTGATGCCCGTCTCGAACGGCTGGCTGCGCGACCGGGCCAGGTCCACCGCTTCGCGCAGGCGGTCGCGGACATCCTCGGCCGGGTCGCCGCCCAGCACCCGGGCCGACGCCAGCAGATACAGCAGCCGTGACTGTCCGCTGCCCATCCGCTCGGCGAGCGTGTGCAGTCGGCTGAGACACGCTGACGCGTCGGCGTGCCGCCCGGCTTCCTGCGACACGACGGCCAGCGTGGCCCACAACTCGTCCGTGGCGTAGACGCATTGGCGTTCGTTTGCCGCTTCCAAGCCGCGCCGCAGAATGCCGGCCGCTTGATCCAACTCGCCGAGGGCCCGCAGCACCTCGGCCTCGCAGTGGTCCAGGGTGTGCTCCAGCGGCCCGGGTTTGCGGCCGCGCACGCTGTCCAGCAGGCGGCTGGCGCTGGTGGTGCGGCCCCGGGCGAGCAGGATGGCCGCGGTTCTGGCGGCCAGCAGATGCTGGTTCGGCGCCGCGTCGAACGTCCGGTCGTGCGCCAGTGCCGAACACGCCGTCTCCATGGCCTCGTTCCAGCGGCCCTGCAAGTGACAGAGCAGGAAACGGCTGGTCGCCCACAGCACCTCGGAGGTCATACCGCGAGCCGACAGCAGGTCTTCGGCGCGTCGCAGATCGCCCGTGCCGAGGAGATGATCCAACTGCATGACGGTCATCGAGTAGACCCGTTCCGGGGGCAGGCCGTCCAGGACAGGGGCGTCCAACGAGCGCAGGAACCTCTCTGGACGACCCATCACGTATTCGCAGGCCGCGCGGCACAGCTCGGGGTGGAATCGGTAGGCCGGATCGGTGTTCCACACCGCCTCCGTCCGGTCGAGCAGAGCCAGCGCCTCGGGCCACCTCTCCAGCAGGCACAATGCAATTGTCCGGCCTGCCACTTCGGTGAAGGCAGGCAGCGGCAGATCGTCCCACCAGCGCTGCTCGGCCATCCGGGACACCCGCTCCCAGTTGTCGTCGGCCGCTGCGGCGCTCACCGCCAGCACGCCCGTCTCCTGGAGGTCCAGCACGCCGAGACCCTCGCCCGGGTTGCGCAGGATCGCCTCGGTCTGTGCCGTCGAAGCCGCGTAGTCGCCGTTGAGGTAGGAGACCTTGGCGTACTGGAACAGCGCGAGATCGCGTGCGGACGGCTGGTCGGTCAGGAGCGCGGCGGTCCCCAGCCACCGTGCGATGGCCTGTGTCCCGGGGGCGGGGTGCAACCGGTCGGCGGCCGCTACCAGTTCCGTCGCGGCGCGGCGTCGGTCGAGCAGGGTGCCCGCGTCGGCGATCCGGTCGGGCAGGTACCACACGGCGTCCGCCTCTTCAACGAGGAGGGCCGCGGTGTGCGCTGTCTCACCGGCCGCCCACAGCGCCTCCACCGCGGCGGCCGAAAGGCGCCGGCGCTCAAGCGGGCCGAGCCGCTCCCGGACGGCGTGCTCCACCAGCGGTATGCGGAACCGCCAGCCACGTGCCGGGCCGTCGGCGTCGTGAGAGGGCAGTTCGTCGACGATCCCCGCGTCGGTCAAAGGGCGGATGCCGGCCTCGATGTTCGCGTCGGACAGCCCACTGGCCGCCGCGCCCAGTTCCACCGCCGCCCGGCCGAGCGGCCACAGGATGCTCAGCACCGCGGCCGCCGTCCGGTGCGGCTCACCCAGCGCGTCCAGGGCCGCGATGAAACGGTCGTCGTCCGGCAGCACCGGTACCGGGGCAGTGCTGTCCAGATATCCGTGGCCGTCGACCACCCGTATCGCGCCCTGCTCGGCCCACCCGGTGAGCAGGGCGTCCACAGCGCCCGGAATCCCGCGGCTGAGGGAGTACGCCAACTCGCTGAGCCGGCGGTCGGGCACCGCCTGCAACTGCTGGCTCACGGCGGCCGTGACGTCCTCGGGACCGAGGCGTGCGAGGCTGACGGTGAGCACCGTACGGTTGCGCGCCAGCCGATCGACCGCCCGCCCGGAGCCGGAAGACCCGCCCACCGGGCCGTGGTCGACCGCCGTGAGCACCAACCGGGCACCGCCCGCGCCGCGTTCGGTCCTGACCCTGCCGAGCCCGGCGATGGAGGCGGAATCGGCGAGGTGGACGTCGTCGACCACCACGACCACGGGAACCGGCTGCGCCAGCGCGGCGGCCAGGGACTCGCGAACCGCCGCCCGGTCGCCCTGTTCCACGGCGGACAGCACGTCCGCGGCCGGTGTGCCGGACGGACGCCACCCGGCGGTACGGGCCCGGTGTTCCTCCAGCGCCGTCACCATCCGCAGTGTGAGCAGCAGGGGGTGCTCGGCGTCGCCGGGCACGCAGGGCAGGAAGATCACTACCACCCCCTCCCCGCTCAGCTGTTCGGCGGCGGTTCGCACCAACGCGGTGCGCCCGGCACCCCGCTCTCCGCGGACCAGCACCGGACGACGGTCGACCGGATCGCGGACGCTGCCGAGTACCGCGTCCAGCTCTGAGCGGCGGCTGGTCAGGCACGAGCGCACCAGACGCGCCGCCGTACCGCCGCGGACCATCTGCACACCTGACGGACCGCCCACTGCCGCACCGCACCTTTCACTTCACTTGTCTGGCCGACGAACCCGCCGTACAACCCACCGCGGACCCGGTGGGTCGGGGCCTTGCGCCGTCGGCCATTATGGCTGCCCTCGGCGCGGGTGCTCGGGCCCTCGTCCGACCGGTCGGCGACCGCCACCGCGGCGGCAGCGGCCGGCGACGCGGTCCGCCCCGCCCCGCGCCCGCCCCACGAGCCGCGGGCCGGT
>NZ_JBEYFC010000322.1:0-10410 GCF_040634175.1 Streptomyces sp. NPDC007162 | reverse complement strand
GTGGGGTGGGGGCGTCCACGTGCAGGGTGCGCGGCAGGATTCCGTGCTGGAGGGCCAGTACCGTCTTGATGACGCCCGCGACGCCCGCGGCGCCCTGGGCGTGCCCGATGTTCGACTTCACCGAGCCCAGCCACAGCGGCCGGTCCGCGGGGCGGCCCTGTCCGTAGGTGGCCAATACCGCCTGGGCCTCGATGGGGTCGCCGAGGGCCGTGCCCGTACCGTGTGCCTCGACCGCGTCGACGTCGGACGCGGTGAGGCGGGCGTCGGCCAGAGCCTGGCGGATGACGCGCTGCTGGGAGGGGCCGTTGGGGGCGGTGAGGCCGTTGGAGGCGCCGTCCTGGTTGACCGCGCTACCGCGCAGCACCGCCAGCACACGGTGGCCCAGGCGCTGGGCATCCGACAGCCGTTCGAGGAGCAGGACGCCCGCGCCCTCGGCGAAGATCGTGCCGTCCGCGGCGGCGGCGAACGCCTTGCAGCGGGCGTCGGCGGCGAGGCCGCGCTGCCGGGAGAAACCGATGTAGGCGCGGGGGGTGCCGAGGACGGTGACACCTGCGGCGAGGGCCATGGAACAGTCACCCGCGCGCAGGGCCCGCGCCGCGAGGTGGAGGGCCACCAGGGAGGCTGAGCAGGCGGTGTCGACGGTGACGGCGGGGCCCTCGAAGCCGAAGATGTAGGAGATCCGGCCGGACAGCACGCTGCCCGCCCCGGAGGTCATCAGGTAGCTCTCCAGCTCCTCCGGAAGTCCGGTGAGTTCGCTGCCGTAGTCGCTGCCCGCGAAGCCGGCGAAGACCCCGACGTCCTTGCCGCGCCACGCGGTCGCGTCGATGCCCGCGCGTTCGAAGGTCTCCCAGGACAGTTCGAGCAGAAGGCGCTGCTGCGGGTCCATGGTGACCGCTTCGCGCGGGGAGATGCCGAAGAAGGCGGCGTCGAAGTCGCCCGCGTCGTGCAGGAAGCCGCCCTCGCGGACGTAGCTGGTGCCGTGGTGGTCGGGGTCGGGGTGGAACAGGTTGTCCAGGTCCCAGCCGCGGTCCTCGGGGAAGGGCGTGATGCCGTCGTGGCCGCGGCGCACCAGGTCCCACAGTTCCTCGGGGGAGGTGACGCCGCCCGGGAGGCGGCAGGCCATCGCCACGACGGCGATCGGCTCGGACCGCTCGGCCTCCAGTTCGCGGACCCGCTGCTGGGAACGGCGGGCGTCCGCCAGCACGCGCTTGAGGTAGTCACGCAGCTTCCCGTCATCTGCCATGAGAGTTCGCTCCTGATGGAAACGCGTCGGAGGTCTGCCGGGCCGGGGCCTGGGCTGGGCCTGTGGTCGGAGGTCGCGGTCGGTCAGGTGGTGCCGAACTCCCGGTCGATGAGGTCGAACATGTCCTCGTCGGTCGCGGTGTCCACGTCGAACTCCTCGACATCGGTACCGGTGCGGGCCGGGTCCGCGGCCGTCCTCCACTGCTCGACGAGCGCGTTCAGGCGGGTCAGGACGGTGGCGTGGGTCGATGCGTCGGGGCTGGTCCCGGCCAGCGTCGCGGCCATGGCGTCGAGTTCGGTCAGCAGCCGCTCGGCCGGGTCGACCTCCTGGCCCAGCTCGGCGAGGAGGAAGCGGGCCAGGGCGGTGGGTGCGGGGTGGTCGAAGACGAGCGTGGCGGGCAGCCGGGTGCCGGCCCGGCGGGAGAGGCGGTTGCGCAGCTCGACCGCGGTGAGCGAGTCGAAGCCGATCTCCTTGAAGGGCTGGTGGGGGTCGACGGCGTCGGCGGAGGAGTGGCCGAGGACGGCGGCGGCCTCCTGCTGGACCAGGTCGAGCAGGATCTTCTCCCGCTGTCCCGCGGTCGCTCCGGCGAGCCGGCCGGCCAGGTCGTCGGTGTCCGCCGCCGTGTTGTCGACGGCCCGGCGCGGGGCCCGGACGAGGGAGGCCAGCAGCGCGGGCAGGGTGCCGGTGCCGGCCAGGCCGCGCAGGGCGGCGAAGTCCATGCGGGCGGGCACCAGGACGGCGGCGGGGGTGCGCAGGGCGGCGTCGAACAGCTCCATGCCCTCGGGCACGGACAGGGCGAGCATGCCACCCTTGGCCATGCGTCGCTGGTCGGTGTCGTCGAGGTGGGCGCTCATGTCGGTGACCTGGCCCCACAGCCCCCAGGCGAGGGAGGTGGCGGGCAGCCCGGCGGCGTGCCGGTGGCGGGCGAGCGCGTCGAGGAAGGCGTTGGCGGCGGAGTAGTTGCCCTGGCCCGGGGAGTCGAAGGTGCCGGCTCCGGAGGAGAAGAGGACGAAGGCGCTCAGCGGCAGCGTGGCCGTCAGCTCGTGCAGGTTGAGCGCGGCGTCCACCTTGGGCCGGAACGTCGCGGCCAGCCGCTCCGGTGTCAGGGCGGTGATCACACCGTCGTCCAGGAGTCCGGCGGCGTGCACCACGGCGGTCAGCGGGGCGTCCGGCGGGATCGAGGCGAGCAGGGCGGCCGCCGCGGCCCGGTCTGCGACGTCGCAGGCGACGGTGCGGACGGTGGCGGCGCCCAGGGCGCGCAGCTCGTCCTCCAGCTCGGGCACGCCGTCGGCGGCCCGGCCGCGCCGCCCGGCCAGGACGACGTGGCGCACACCGTGCTCGGTGACCATGCGCCGGGCCACCAGGCGGCCCAGGGTGCCCGTGCCGCCGGTGACCAGCACGGTGCCGTCGGAGTCGAGGGGGCGGGGCAGGGTGAAGACGTTCTTGCCGGTGTGCCGGCCCTGGCTCATGAACCGGAAGGCGGCCGGGGCCTCCCGTACGTCCCAGGTGTGCAGGGGAAGGGGACGCAGGACACCCTGCTCGAAGAGGGCGGCCAGGTCCCGCAGCATCTCCCCTATACGGTCGTCGCCCGCCTCGTGGAGGGAGAACGCCCGGTAGGCGACGCCGGGGTGGGCGGTCGCCACCTCGGCGGGGTCGCGCAGGTCGCTCTTGCCCATCTCCAGGAAGCGCCCGCCGCGCGGCAGCAGCCGCAGGGAGGCGTCGACCAGGTCGCCGGCCAGCGAGTCGAGGACGATGTCGGCGCCGCGGCCCTGCGTGACGTCGAGGAAGCGGCGTTCGAACTCCGTGGTGCGGGAGCCGGCGATGCGGTCGGCGGGGACGCCGGTGGCGCGCACGGTGTCCCACTTGGCGGGGGACGCGGTGGCGAGGACGTCGGCGCCCCAGTGCCGGGCCAGCTGCACGGCGGCCATGCCGACACCGCCGGCGGCGGCGTGCACGAGGACCGTCTCGCCCGCGCGCAGCCCGGCGAGGTCGCGCAGGCCGTAGTAGGCGGTGAGGAAGGCCATGGGCACGGAGGCGGCCTGCTGGAAGGTCCAGCCGTCCGGGATCCTGGTGACGGTGCGCTGGTCGGCGACGGCGACGGGGCCGACGGCATCGGGGAACAGGCCCATCACCCGGTCGCCGACGGCGAGTGCGGTGACGTCGGGGCCGGTCTCGGTGACGATGCCCGCGCCCTCGTTGCCGAGGGTGGCCTCGACCTTGTTCATGCCGAGTGCGACCAGGACGTCCAGGAAGTTCAGGCCCGCGGCCCGTACCTCGACGCGGACCTGCCCGGCGGCGAGCGGTTCGAGCGCGGCGGGGGAGGGGCGCAGCGCCAGTCCTTCGAGGGTGCCGTCACTGCCGGGCTCCAGCCGCCACGCCGCCGCGTCCGCGGGGGCGGTGAGCGCGCCGGTGGTGTCGGCGCGGGTGAGCCGGCGGGCGAAGCGGACGCCGTCGCGCAGGGCGAGCTGGGGCTCGGTGCCGGTGAGGACGGCGGGCAGCAGGGCGCGGGACGCCCGGGCTCCGTCGGTGTCCACCAGGGTGATCCGGTCGGGGTTCTCGGCCTGCGCGGACCGCAGCAGGCCGAGGGCGGCCGCGGCGGCGGGGTCGGTGAGTTCACGGTCGTGGTGCACGGCGACCGCGCCGCGGGTGAGGACCAGCAGCCGGGTGTCGTCCAGTTCGGGCGCGGTCAGCCAGGTCTGGAGCAGGTCGAGGACCCGGCCGGTGACGTCACGGACGGCGTCGGCGTTCAGCCCGTCAGCCGCCGCTTCCAGTTCGAGGAGCAGCGTCTCGGGGATGCCCAGGTCGGCGGTCTCGGCGAGTTCACGGATGTCCTCGGCGGTCGCCACCGGCACGGGGTGCGGCGCGTCCTCGACGGGGCCGGGCGCGGGGAGTTCGTCCCACCCGACGCGGAACAGACGGTCGCGGACGGGGGTGGTACGGGTGGCGGGCAGGTCCGTGGCGAGCGGCCGGGACACCACCGAGCCGACGGTGGCGACGGGCGTGCCCGTGCCGTCCGCCAGATGCAGGGCGACCTCGTCGGCGCCGTGCGGGGTGACGCGGACGCGCAGCGCGGCCGCCCCGGCGGCGTGCAGGGCGACGTCGCGGTAGGCGAAGGGCAGGGCGAGCGCGGCGTCGGCGCCGGCCGGGGTGCGGAAGCCGATGGCGTGCATGGCGGAGTCCAGCAGCACAGGGTGCAGCCCGAACCCGTCGGCGGACAGCCCCTGGTCCGCGGCGAGGGCGACCTCGGCGAACACCTCCTCGCCCCGCGTCCACACCGCGCGCAGGCCCCGGAACGCCGGCCCGTAGCCGTATCCGGCGGCGGCCATCTCCTCGTACGCCTCCGTCACCCGCTCCGGGCCGACCGGGACCGCCCCGGCCGGCGGCCACGGGGCCAAGGCCTCCGGCGGGGTGCCGGCGGCCGGGGCCAGGAAGCCGCTGACGTGCCGGGTCCAGGCCGCGCCGGGGTCGCCGTCCGAGGGGCGGGAGCGCACGGACAGCGGGCGGCGGCCCTGCTCGTCCGCCTCGCCGACGAGGACCTGTACGCGTACGCCGTCGCCCTCGGCCAGGGGCAGCGGCGCCTCGACGACGAGCTCCTCCAGGGTGGGGCAGTCCACCTCGTCCCCGGCGCGCACCGCGAGCTCCACGAAGGCCGCGCCGGGCAGCAGCACCGTGCCACCCGCCGCGTGGTCGGCCAGCCAGGGGTGGGTGCGCAGCGACAGGCGGGAGGTGAACAGCACGGAGCCGGATGCGGAGCCGGTTCCGGTCCCGGAGACCTCGGTGACCGCGCCGAGCAGCGGGTGCCCGGCCGGTGTCAGTCCGAGGCTCGCGGCGTCGCCGTGGCCCTGCCCCTGGCCCGACTCCAGCCAGTAGTGCCGGTGCTGGAAGGCGTAGGTGGGCAGGTCGGTGACGGTCGGCCGCTCCGGGCCGCCGGCATCCCCGGCGCCCCCGTCAGAGTCCGCCGCACCTGCAAGGACCGCGGACCAGTCGACGGGCAGCCCGCCCACGTGTCCCTCCGCGAGCGAGGCCAGCATCCGGGGCGCGCCGCCCTCGCCGCGCCGCAGCGAGCCCACGGCGACCGCCTCGGCCCCGGCGTCCTCGAAGAGCTGCTGCATGGCGGTGACCAACACGGGGTGGGCGCTGGACTCCACGAAGAACCCGAAGCCGTCGGCGAGCAGATCGCGCACGGCGGACTCGAAGTCCACCGGGCGGCGGGCGTTGCTGAACCAGTACTCGGCGTCCAGGCCGACGGTGTCGAACGCGCCGCCGGTGACCGTCGAGTAGAACGGGACGGCCGAACGGCGCGGACGGACGTCGGCGAACATCGCGAGGATACGGTCGCGCAGCGGATCGACCTGGGCGCAGTGCGAGGCGACCGTGGAGCCGACGACACGGGCCCGCAGGCCGTCGGCCTCGCAGCCGGCCACGAACTCCGCAAGCGCCGCCTCCTCACCGGCGACCGTGACCGCGGCGGGCCCGTTGCGGCCGGCGACGGCCAGCCGCCCGTCCCACGCCGCGAGCCGCTTCTCCACCGCGTCGGCGGAGGCGGCGACGGAGGCCACCGCGCCCTTGCCGACCAGTTCCTCGGCGAACAGGGCGCTGCGCAGCACGACGATACGGGCCGCCTCCTCCAGCGTCAGCGCCCCGGCGACGTACGCCGCCGCGATCTCCCCCTGGCTGTGGCCGACCACCGCCGCCGGTGCCACCCCGGCCGCCGTCCACACCGCGGCCAGCGACACGTGCACCGCGAACAGCGCAGGCTGGAGGACCTCGATGCGCTCCATGGACGGCGCCGACGCGGCGCCCCGGACGACGTCGGTGACCGACCAGTCGAGGTGGCGGCGCAGCGCCTCGTCGCACTCGGCGAACCGGGCGGCGAACACGGGGGAGGAGTCGAGGAGTTCGGCCGCCATACCGGGCCACTGCGAGCCCTGGCCGGGGAAGACGAAGACGGTGTGCCCGGTGGTCGGGCCGCCGTCGCCCCGCACCACCTCGGGCGCCGGGGTGTTCTCGGCCAGCGCGGCCAGGCCGCGCAGCGCGGCGTCCCGGTCGGCGGCCAGTACGACACCGCGCTGTTCCAGCGCCGCGCGCCCGGTGGCCAGCGACCGGCCGAGGTCCGTCAGCGCCGCGCCGGGACGGTCCGTCACGTACGACCGCAGCCGCTCGGCCTGGGCGCGCAGCGCGGCCTCGCCGCGCCCGGAGACCAGCAGCGGCACGGGGGCGCCGGTCAGGAGCGGCTTCTCGGAAACCGTTTTGTCCACTGGATCGGTGGCGGCCGGGGCCTCCTCCAGGATCACGTGGGCGTTGGTGCCGCTGATGCCGAAGCCGGACACGGCGGCCCGGCGCGGCCGTCCCGTCTCCGGCCACGCCTGCTCCTCGGTCAGCAGCTCCACGGCCCCCGCCGACCAGTCCACCTGCGGTGTCGGCGCATCCACATGCAACGTCCGCGGCAACACTCCGTGCCGCATCGCCATCACCATCTTGATGACTCCGGCCGCTCCGGCGGCGGCCTGCGTGTGCCCGATGTTCGACTTGACCGACCCCAGCCACAGCGGCCGTTCGCGGTCCCGGCCGTAGGTGGCCAGCAGCGCCTGCGCCTCGATGGGGTCGCCCAGCGCCGTACCGGTGCCGTGCGCCTCCACCACGTCCACCTCGGCAGCGGTCAGCCGGGCGTTCTTCAGCGCCCGCCGGATGACGCGCCGCTGCGAAGGGCCGTTCGGCGCCGTCAGTCCGTTCGACGCGCCGTCCTGGTTGACTGCCGAGCCCCGTACCACCGCGAGTACCGGATGGCCCGCCTCGACCGCGTCGGACAGCCGCTCCAGGAGCAGCACCCCGGCGCCCTCGGCGAACCCGGTACCGTCCGCCGCCGCCGCGAACGCCTTGCACCGGCCGTCGGGGGCGAGCCCGCGCTGCCGCGAGAAGCCGACGAACGCGTCGGATTCCGCCATCACCGTCACCCCGCCGGCCAGCGCCAGCGAGCACTCTCCCGCGCGCAGCGCCTGCGCCGCCAGGTGCAGGGTGACCAGCGACGACGAGCACGCCGTGTCCACGGTCACCGCCGGCCCCTCGAAGCCCAGCACGTACGACACCCGGCCCGACAGCACACTGCCCGCCCCGCCCGTGAGGAGGAAGCCCGCGAGTTCGTCGGGGACCTCGGGCAGCCCGGCACCGTAGTCGTGGAAGGCGATGCCGGAGTACACACCCACGTCCTTGCCGCGCAGGCTCGTCGGGTCGATGCCGGCCCGCTCCAGCACCTCCCAGGACAGCTCCAGCATGATCCGCTGCTGCGGATCCATCGCCACGGCCTCGCGCGGCGAGATGCCGAAGAAACCCGCGTCGAACATCCCGGCGTCGTGCAGGAAGCCGCCCTCGCTGGCGTAGCTGGTGCCGGGGTGGTCGGGGTCGGGGTGGAACAGGTTGTCCAGGTCCCAGCCGCGGTCGGCCGGGAACCCGGTGATGCCGTCGCCCCCGCTGGACACCAGCTCCCACAGCTCCTCGGGCGAGGACACCCCGCCCGGCAGGCGGCAGGCCATGCCGACGACGGCGACGGGCGCCGTGGTGGCCGCGACCGCCTTGTCGTACTCGTGCTTCAGCCGGGCGTTGTCCTTCAGCGAGGCGCGCAGCGCTTCGACGATCTGTTCAGTCTGGCCGCTGCTCATGGCTGCTCCCACCGTGTCGAGTGCGCGATCACAACCGGTTCCCGTCCAGCGCTCGTTGGACCAGCCCGGCGACGTCCATTGCGTTGATCAGGTCGAGTTCCTCGGCGGCGTCCGTGGCGGACGGTGACTGCCCGCCGTCGTCCGGTCCGTCCGCGCCGGCCGCCCGGGCGAGCTGCCGCAGCGCGTCCAGCAGCCCGGCCTCCCGGAACCGGCTGAACGGAACCGAGGCCAGCGTCCGGCGGAGCTCCTCCTCGTCCGCCTCGCTCGGCTCCTCGTCGGCCGTGTCCGCGAGCAGTTCGGTGCGCAGGTGCTCCACCAGCGCGGCGGGCGTGGGGTAGTCGAAGACGAGGGTGGCGGGCAGCTTGGTGCCCAGGGCGGCGCCGAGGGTGTTGCGCAGGTTGACCGCGGCGAGCGAGTCGAAGCCCATCTCCTGGAAGGCGCGCCCCGGCTTCACGGCCCCGGCGCCGCTGTGGCCCAGCGCGATTGCCGTGTGCTCGCGGACCGCCTTCATCAGCGCGCGTTCCCGCTCGGCGTCGGAGGCTGCGGCGAGCTGCCGCAGGAACTCCGAGGCCGACTCGTCGCCGGGATCGTCCGCCGCCGCCAGACCGTCGACGATCTCCCGTACGCCCGGCAGGTCGCCGATCAGCGGGCTCGGCCGCAGCGAGGTGAAGGCGGGCACGAACGCCGCCCAGTCGACGTCCACCACGGCCACCCGCGTGTCGTCGCCCCGCACCGCGAGCGTGAGCGCCGCCATGGCTTCCTCGGGTGCCATCGGCAGCACACCACGCCGGCGCAACTGCTCCCGCGCGGCGGCGTCGGACGCCACACCGAACCCGTCGATCACACCCCAGGCCACCGAGGTGGCCGTCAGCCCCCGTGCCCGCCGCCGTTCGATCAGCGCGTCGAGCTGGGCGTTGGCGGCACCGATGGGCCCCTGCCCACCGCCGCCCCACACACTGGCCACGGAGGAGAAGACGACGAACAGGTCCAGGTCCCGTCCGGTCAGCAGCGCGTCGAGGTGCCACAGCCCGTCGACCTTGGCTGCCAGCGTCTGCGCCAGTTCCTCGACGGTGGTGACGTCCGTCTGGGCGACGCGCGCGAGATCGGCGGTGTGCACGACGCCGGAGAGTTCCGGCACGACGGCGGGCCCGGAGAGCAGCCGCGCGAGCGCCTCCCGGTCGCCGAGGTCGACCTGACGAACGGTGATCTTCGTGCCGTGCGCCCTCAGCTCGTCGCACACCTTCCGCACCCGTGGCGCCTCCGGGTCCGACGAGACGGTCAGCACCAGGTGCTCGGCCCCGGCCTCGGCGAGCCAGCGCGCGGCGTGCCGGCCGAGGCCCTCGGTGCCGCCGGTGACCAGCACGGTGCCGCGTGGCTGCCACTCCGGTCCCGCCGTCGCGCCCGGGAGCAGCGGACGGCCGCTCATCCTGCGCACCAGCGCGCCCGTGGGCCGGACCGCGAACTGGTCCTCACCGTCCGGGGCGGCCAGCACCCCGAGCAGGGTGCGGGCGGCCCGCTCGTCGAACACCTCGGGCAGGTCGACCAACCCACCCCAGCGGTCCGGCTGTTCCAGCGCCACGGCGAGCCCGAGCCCCCACACGGCCGCCTGCTCGGGGGCGTCGATGCCGTCCGTGCCACCGACGGCGACCGCGCCCCGGGTGGCGCAGTACAACCGGTGCCCCGAGCCCAGGTCCCCGAGCGCCTGCACCAGCGCCAGGGTCGCCGCGACACCCTCGGTGAGCGTGGCACCGCCCGGCCGCGGACGCCGGTCGAGCGCGAGCAGCGACAGGACGCCGCCGACGTCGTCCACTCCCGCCAGCGCGCCCCGCAGCGTCTCGGCCAGCCCGCCCCGGTCGGCGGCGGCCCCGGCCCGTACGACGACAGTGCGCAGCCCCTGCCGGTCCAGCGCCGGCGCGACCCGCTCGGCGTACTCCTCGGCACCGCCGCCGTCCGGCAGCACGACCAGCCAGGTGCCGGACGGCACCCCGGACGCGGCGCCGGGCAGCGGCTTCCACAGCACCTCGTAGCGCAACCGGTCCGCCGCGGCCCGCTCGTCACGCCGGCGCCGCCACGCCGACAGCATGCCCAGCGCCCCGCCGACGGCGTCCAGCTCCGCACCGTCCCGCACCCCCAGCACCTCACCCACGGACCCGAGGTCCTCGCGCTCGACGGCATCCCAGAAACGGGCGTCGGCATCATCGGCGGCACCGGGGCCGCCCTCGCCGGTCAGCCAGTAGTGCGCGCGCTGGAAGGCGTAGGTCGGCAGCTCGGGAAGGTGAACGGGCGGCAGGGACACGCCGAGGTCGACGGGGACGCCGGCGATGTGGAGTCGGGCCAGTGCCGTGAGGACGGTGTGTACCTCGTCGCCGTCGTGGCGCAGTGCGGGGACGAACACGGCCTGGCTCTGCGGGCCGGAGTCGAGGTTTTCGCGGGCCATGGCGGTGAGGGTGCTGTCGGGGCCGAGTTCGAGGTAGGTGGTGACGCCGTGGTCGGCGAGGGTGTGGATGCCGT
>NZ_JBEYFC010000321.1:0-10427 GCF_040634175.1 Streptomyces sp. NPDC007162 | reverse complement strand
GCAGCCCGCGTGTGCAGCAACTCCTGGGGGCGTTCACAACCGCAGTTCTTCAGTTCTGGCTGTCCAGCCACTTTTCCAGGTCATCCGGTCGGCAGCGGAGGGACTGACCCACCTTGCGGAATGGGATCTGTTCAGCCTTCCAGTTCCCGTACACCCAGGAACGAGGCTTGTTCAGGTAGTCGGCGACATCGTCAACGGTCATCAGCCTGTGCTGCATATTCCTCCCTGGTCCGGAGCTGCGGCCGTTCCGCGCCCTCACTTTCAGTTTGGCCTACGCCGAACCAGTTGCGCCCAGTTCGGACTGGTGGCGATCCTCACATCTCCGAACCTGCTGCCACCAGTTCGGTTGCTGGTATGGTCGGTCTTGTGAACACACCACCACCACACGACACGGGCCCGGAGTGGCAGCGCGAAGGAGCAGAGATCGTCTGGCGTGAGGTCCACGGGCCTTGGCTGGTCGAAGCGCGCTGCCCCGTCGCTGCCCCCTTCACTGGGCCGTCCCAGTTGACGATCCGGCTCAACATCGGCGGACCGGACGAAGACAAGATCGTCCGGCTCATGGATCAGGCCCTGGAGACTGACGGCATCCCCGCCACCCTGCTGCGGCAGATCCCACTAGCAGAGATCAAGGCAGGTGCCCGCGCGGCGCTCGCCCGGCAGGAAGACAGGGCGATGAACGACGCCTACCCCGTCCCGGCACGGTGCCGGACGGAGGAGGACTACGCGCTGTTGGTCGCGGAGCTGGCCCGGATGCGCGCCACCGGTACGACCGCGCCCCAGCAAGAGCTGGCCGGCCGTCTGGGCATCGGCAAGGCCACCATGTCCGAGCGCATCAAACGATCTAAAGAACTCGGGCTGTGGGACGGACGGAAACTCACCGAAAAGGCGTCCGCGATTCTCACCCAGTGGCACCAGGGCCAGGAAGGAAACTGACACCTTGGCAAAGCGCGGTAACGGTCTCGGGGGGACTCCGGTGGAGATCCCGCGCAAGGGCAGACCGAACACCTGGGGTGTGCGCACCCCGCTCCACTTCAACAAGGCCACAGGCAAGAAAGAGCGCTACTGGATAGGACGCGAGTACAAGACCAAGACCGAGGCGGAGAAGGCACTCCGGCAGTGGCACACAGACCACGAAGCCGGGAAGATCGCCGCCCGCTCGGACATGAAACTGGGTGACTGGCTCGACAAGTGGCTGGCGAACCATCGGAAGGAGGGAACAACCGTGGCCGGGTACGAAACAAAGATCCGTCTGCACATCAAGCCGCACATCGGCAGTGTGAAGCTGTGCGAAGTCACCGATGAGACGCTTGATGATCTGTACCGGTTGCTGGAGACCGTGCCCTGTCCCACCAACAAGGGCAAGCCGCTAGGGGCGAAGAGTGTTCGGCACGTGCACAACATCCTGTCCGGCGCTCTCGGGGCCGCTGTGCCCAAGCTGATCCCTGCCAACCCGGCAGCAACGGCGCACCCGCCGACGTCCCGGCAGATACGGGCTCAGGAGCAGAAGTACCCGACCCTGGACGACGGCCAGACGGCCCGCTTCCTGGAAACCGTGTGGCAGCCGTGCGGCAACCGGGCCTGTGACATCGGCCTGACCCATCACTGTCTCCGGGATGCTCCGCTGTGGACCGTCTACGCCGCAACCGGCGTGCGGCGCAGTGAGGCTCTGGGGATGAAGTGGTCTCTGATCCACTGGGATGAGGGAGCCATCGAACTGGGCTGGGTCGTGGTCGAGGAGGGCAATACCTACCGCCTGCGGAAGCTGACCAAGGACGGCGACGACAACGCGGTGATCTACGTGGATCAGTCTGTGATCAACGTCCTGAAGTGGCAGAAACAGCGACAGGACGCCGAACGAGCCCGTCTCGGCTCCGCCTGGGTGGATCACGACCTGGTGTTCGCTCGGGACGGCTTCAAGCTCTACCGGGGCGAGGCAGGCGGCCCGCAGGACCCGGAGAAGGTCTCTGCTCGGTGGCGCACCCTGCGGAACCGTCTGCACCTGCCGGAGGACTTCCGTATCCACGACTGGCGGCACAGCAAGGTCACGAACGATCTGGAGGCCGGGGAGAACCCCGTAGAGGTCTCCGCCAACGTCCGGCACCACTCGCCGGGCTACACGATGGCCCGGTACGGCCACTCTCGTAAGGACGGAGCGCGCCGACTGGCCGCCTCCGGTGCGGGCCGACTCGGCCTGTCATCCCTGGTCTGACCTGGGAAGTCTCCAGGCTGTTGGTCACGTGGTTGGTCACGCCACAGCCAGAGAAACAGAAAAACCCCAGATGAACTGGGGTCTCTGCTGGTGTCCGAGGGGGGACTTGAACCCCCACGCCCGATAAAGGGCACTAGCACCTCAAGCTAGCGCGTCTGCCATTCCGCCACCCGGACCAGGTGTCTGCCGCCTGACCGGGGGTGTTCCCCGCGGCGACAGGGACAACAATACCAAGCTTTCGGAGTGCCTTTCACCTGCGTTTGGGCCCGCATACCCGCAGGTGGGGGCCGTCTCACCCAGTGTGTCCGGTCTGCTACCGCCCGGGCAGCAGGGCCCGCAGGGCCCGGACCAGGGTGGCAGCCGTCTCCCCGTCCAGGGGTGCCAGGAAGCGGCGCTCGGCCGCCAGCCGCGCCTCCTCGGCCCGCCCCATCCGCTCCCGCCCGGCCTCGGTCAGCTCGACGATGTTGCGCCGCCGGTCCTGCGGACTGCGTCGACGCTCGACCAGCCCGCGCCGCTCCAGCCCGTCGAGGAGCGCCACCATTGTCGTCCGGTCCACCCCCATCCGCCCCGCCACCTCGATCTGCGACAGCGGCTCGGCCCCGGCCAGCACCACCAGCACCGCAAGGTCGTGCCCGTCCATGCCGTAGGGCGCGAGCGCCTCGGCCGACGTCCGCGACAGCTCGGCCTGGACGTGCTTGAGCAGGTAGCCCAGCCGGGATTCGAGGGGATCACTGACCATGCGACAGACGATACCGAAAACATATCGTCAGCTATGCTGACCATCACCTACCCTGATGACCATGACCACCCCCGTGCGTTTCGGCATCAAGACGACACCCATGCACGTCCCCTACGACGACATCCGCCGCGTCTGGCAGGAGGCCGACGCGATACCCGAGATCTCCGACGCCTGGCTCTGGGACCACCTGCTGCCCGTGGCGGGGCCGAAGGACGGAGTCGTGCACGAGGGGTGGACGCTGCTCGCCGCGCTGGCCGCCCAGACCGGGCGGCTGCGCCTCGGGCTGCTCGTGACCAGCAACCGGATCAGGCCGCCCGCGCTCCTCGGCAAGATGGCGTCCACCGTGGACGTGGTCTCGGGCGGGCGGCTGGTCCTGGGTCTGGGCGTGGGCGGGACGCACCAGCCGCCCGGGGCCGGCGGGATCCAGGGAGAGAATCCGGCGGTCGCCGAGTACGAGGCCTACGGCCTCACGCTCGTGCCGCCCGCTGAGGGCATCGCCCGGCTCGCGGAGACGGTACGGATCCTGAAACTGATGTGGACCCGGGACGTCTTCGACTTCGAGGGCGAGTACTACCGGCTCACGGGCACGCGCAACGAGCCCAAGCCGGTGCAGCGGCCGGGCCCCCCGCTGCTCATCGGCGGGTGGGGCACCCGCCTGCTGCGGCTGGTCGCCGAGCAGGCCGACGTCTGGAACGTGCCCGGGCCGCCGCACAACACCGTGGAGTTCGTCGCCGAGCGGGCCAGGGTGCTGGACGCGCACTGCGCGGACCTGGGCCGGGACCCGGCGGAGATCGTCCGTTCGGTCCAGGTCCTGGTGTCGTACGACGACCCGGCGGCGACCCGGGCCACGGTCACCGCCCTGGTCCGCGCCGGGATGAACCACATCGTGCTGAGCCTGCCCCGCCCCTATCCGCAGGGCGTGGCCCGACGGCTCGCCGAGGAGGTGATCGCCCCCGTGCTCGCCGTCACGGCATGAGCCGGTGGCTCGGGAAGTTCCCCGGCAGCCGCTCCCCGGCCGGCCCCTGCGTCACCGCCTTGACCAGCAGCTCACCGCCGACGAACGCGCCCCGCCAGGACGCGCCGAAACCGCTGAACAGCTCCTCGCGGTCGCCGCGTGAAATGGCCTGCCATGGCCGACCTTGAAGGCGCGGATCCCCGGCGCCAGCCGGGCGTGATCAGGGCCGGTGACGTCAGGAGCGAGTGGCTGATTCCTCTTCTTCGCCTTCCTCTCCTGCTTCGGCGGCGGCGCCTTCTACCCCCTCTTCGCCGCCCTCACCCCGGACTACTTCGGCGAGAACTACAACGCCACCAACTACGGGCTGGTCCACAGCGGCAAGCTCGTGGGTGGCGGCGGCGACCGCCGCCCTGCTGCTGCGGCAACCGGGCCGGGGAACGGGCACGAGCTCGACGGCGGGGGCGTCCCGCTGTGGAGCCCGGGTCAGGCCTTCGCGCGCTCGTGGTACGACCGGCGGGTGTGTTCCGTGTGTTCGTGCATCAGGATGGTCGCCAGCTGTTCGTCCCGGGACCTGATCGCGGCTGTCAGTTCGCGGTGTTCGATCCAGGACTGGCGGCCGCGTTGGCGGGCCACCGGGGTGTAGTACCCGCGGACGCGGCGGTCGACCTGCGCGGCGAGTTCGGCGAGGACCGTGTTGCCCGCCAGCTCCATGATCTTGGCGTGGCACGCGGCGTTCAGGGCGACGGCCGTGTCCACGTCGTCCGCGGTGACCGCCTGCTCGCCCTCGGCGCACGGGGATTCGAGCGCGGTCACTCCCGCGCTGCCCGCGTTGGCCGCCGCCAGCCGGGCCGCCTCCGCCTCCGCCTCCGCCTCCGCCCCCGCCCCCGCCCCCGCCTCCAGGAGGGTGCGGACGGTGAGGAGTTGGTCGGCCTCCGTCTCCGTCGGCTCGTGGACGAACGCGCCCTGGGCGGGCCGCAGATCGACCCAGCCCTCGGTGTTCAGCCGCTTCCGCGCCTCGCGCACCGGTTGCCGGGAGACGCCGAGGTGCCCGGCGAGCTCGCTCTCGACGAGGGGCTGGCCGGGCTGGAGGGCGCGGGTCGTGATGAGCTCGAGCAGTGCCTCGTACACGCGGTCGCGCAGCGGGCCGGGCCGAGCGGGAGTTGGGGTGGCGCCTCGGGGGGGGGCGCCTCGGGGGTGGCGCCTCAGGGGCAGCGCACGACCTGCCCGGCGTACGAGAGGTTGCCGCCGAAGCCGAACAGCAGGACCGGGTCGCCGCTGCTCACGCGCCCCTGTTCGACCAGCTTGGACAGGGCGAGCGGGATGCTGGCGGCGGACGTGTTGCCCGATTCGATGACGTCCCGCGCGACGACCGCGTTGACCGCGCCGATCTTCTGCGCGAGCGGCTCGATGATCCGCAGGTTGGCCTGGTGCAGGACGACGGCCGCGAGGTCGACGGGGTCCACGCCCGCCTTCTCGCAGGCGCGCCGGGCGATGGGCGGCAGCTGGGTGGTGGCCCAGCGGTAGACGCTCTGCCCCTCCTGGGCGAACCGGGGCGGGGTGCCCTCGATCCGCACGGCGTGGCTCATCTCGGGGACGGAACCCCACAGCACCGGTCCGATCCCGGGCTCCTCACCGGGCGCGCAGGCCTCGACCACGGCCGCGCCCGCCCCGTCGCCGACGAGGACGCAGGTCGTGCGGTCGGTCCAGTCCGTCACCTCGGACATCTTGTCCGCGCCGATGACGAGCGCACGGGTGGCGGCGCCCGCCCGGACCGTGTGGTCGGCGGTGGCGAGCGCGTGCGTGAAACCGGCGCAGACCACGTTGACGTCTATCGCGGCGGGCCCGGGAACTCCCAGCCGGGCGGCGACCCGGGCGGCCATGTTCGGGGACCGGTCGATCGCGGTGGAGGTGGCCACCAGTACCAGGTCGATGTCCGCCGGGGTGAGACCGGCCGCGGCGAGGGCCTTGGCCGCGGCGTGTGCGGCGAGTTCGTCGACGGGTTCGTCGGGGCCCGCGATGTGCCGGGTGTCGATGCCCACCCGGCTGCGGATCCACTCGTCACTGGTGTCGACCATGCTCGCCAGGTCCGCGTTGGTGAGCACCTTCGCGGGCTGGTAGTGGCCGACGGCGGCGATGCGCGAGCCGTTCATGGGTGGTGGGTCCCCCTCGTTGCCTCGGTGTGGGCCCACCAGTCTGTTCAGTGACTCGCGAGTACGACGGCACGTAAGGCCACAGGAAACGGGCGCCCGAGTTGTCGGCTTCTTGCAGACTCCCGGACGCCCGGACATGCTTCCGGTTCAGCCGTTGAACAGCTGGGTCGCCTTCTGCACGAGTTCGTACACGCCGTAGGCGAAGGGGGCGCCCACCCAGAGCCAGGCCACGGCGATCAGCCAGCGGCGGTCCGGCTCAGGCCGGCTGCTGTCGTTCGACATCGACGGCCTCCCTCGGTGCGGGGATGTGGTGACGGGTGTGGACGGGCCGGACCAGCTCGTTGGCGACGAACCCGACGACGAGCAGCCCGATCATGATGCCGAAGGACAGGGTGTACAGGTCGGAGCCGTGTTTGCCGGCGCTCTTCTGGTGGTCGGCGATCCAGTTGACGATCAGCGGGCCGAGCACACCGGCCGTGGACCAGGCGGTGAGCAGCCGGCCGTGGATGGCGCCGACCTGGTAGGTGCCGAAGAGGTCCTTCAGGTAGGCGGGGACGGTCGCGAAGCCGCCGCCGTAGAAGGAGAGGATCACCAGGGCACAGAGTACGAACAGCGGCTTGGAGGAGTCCCCGAACAGGACGATGAGCAGGTACATCAGGGCGCCGACACCGAGGTAGACGCGGTAGATGTTCTTGCGGCCGATCAGGTCGGAGGTCGACGACCAGCCGATGCGGCCCGCCATGTTGGCGGCGGACAGCAGGGCGACGAACCCGGCCGCCGCGGACGCGGACACCGGGGTGGAGCTGTCGGCGAAGAAGTCCGTGATCATCGGGGCGGCCTTCTCCAGGATGCCGATGCCCGCGGTCACGTTCATGCAGAGCACGACCCACAGGCTCCAGAACTGCGGGGTGCGGATCGCGCTGTTCGCGGAGACCTGCACGCCCTCGAAGGCGCTCGGGGCGTCCGCGACCGGCTTCTCGGTGCGCGGGACCCGGATCAGCAGCACGCCGAGGGTCATGAACACGGCGTACGAAAGACCGTGCACCAGGAAGGCCAGCGCGATGCCATCGTTGTCACTGCCGAAGGAGGAGAGCATCTGCGCGGACCAGGGCGAGGCGATCAGCGCGCCGCCGCCGAAGCCCATGATGGCGATGCCGGTGGCCATGCCGGGCCGGTCCGGGAACCACTTGATCAACGTGGAGACGGGCGAGATGTAACCGATGCCGAGGCCGATCCCGCCGACGAAGCCGTAGCCGAGGACGATCAGCCAGTACTGCTCGGTCTCGGCGCCGAGCGCGGAGATCAGGAAGCCCAAGGAGAAGCAGATCAGGGCCACCGTCATGGCCCAGCGCGGTCCGTTGCGCTCGACGAGGGTGCCGCCGAACGCGGCCGACAGGCCGAGCATCACGATCGCGAGCTGGAAGGGCAGCGCGCTCTGAGTGCCGTTCAGGTGCAGCGCGGCTTCGAGCGGCGGCTTGAACACGCTCCAGGCGTAGGCCTGGCCGATGGAGAGGTGGACGGCGAGGGCGGCGGGCGGGACGAGCCAGCGGCTCCAGCCCGGCGGTGCTACAGGGGGGCTGCTCATGAGTCCCCAACGGTAGGGGCCCGAGGGGTGGTTGAGAACCCAACCGGTCGATCGTATGCGGTGAGCGGTATGCGGATCGCGCCGAACGGTCATGGTCCGGGCCCTAGTTCGCCTCACTGCATACTGTGGACAACATTTCGTCGACACAGTCAGCAGGCCGCCTCCGCGGTATCCCTCGCACCGAACGGGTGCTGAGCCCGCGCGGCGACTTCACCGCGCATGCCCACACCGCCGACGACCTGGCCGAGGTCGGCCCGGTCGACTACGTCTTCCTGGGCCTGAAGGCCAACGCGTATGCGGCGTGCGGACCGCTCATCGAGCCGCTGCTGCACGGGCGCACGGCGGTGGTCGCGGCCCAGAACGCCATCCCCTGGTGGTACTTCCACCGGCACGGCGGCCCGTACGACGGCCACCGCGTCGAGAGCGTCGACCCGGACGGTGCGGTGAAGCGCCGTGCTCGCCCCCCCGGCGTGGTACGGCACTTGGAGGGCACCAGGTTCGGTGGCCGCCGTCGGCCGTGGAGCGTCGGCCGTCCCGGTGTCTACGAGCTCCCGTTCGGGGCACCCGGGAGGCGGGCGCCACGCTCGGTTCGGGCGTGGTGATGGCCTTCGACGACACCGTGCCGCTCCCCCGGCTGCTGCTGCGCATCGCCGAGTTCTTCCGGGACGAGTCCTGCGGGCGGTGTGTGCCCTGCCGGATCGGGACGGTCCGGCAGGAGGAGGCGCTGCACCGGATCGTCGCCCGGACCGGGGCCGGGGCCGCCGGGTGGCTCAAGGAGTACGAGGCGGAACCGGACCGCTTCGGACCCGACGCGGCCCGCCTCGACGAGGAACCCAGGGTCGACAACGAGCTGTACGTACGCGACTACGACAAATGCATCCTCCGCTACGGGTGCGTGGACGCCTGCGGCGACCAGTGGCAGAACGGTTCGCGATCTCCGTCGCCGGGCGGGGCTTCGACGCCCGGATCGCCGTCGAGCGCGATGCCCCGCTGACCGAGTCGGCAGACGGAGACGACCACCGTGTGCGCGTACTGCGGTGTGGGCTGCAACCTCACGCTGCACGTGCAGGACAATGACATAGTCAAGGTCACCTCGCCGCACGACAACCCGGTGACCCACGGCAATCTCTGCATCAAGGGCCGTTTCGGCTACCAGCACGTACAGAACCGGGGCTGATCAGGACATGGGACGAGTCACGGAACGACGCAAGGTCATCCGCATCCGCGACGGAGCGGTCTCCACCCGGCCGGACACGCTGGTCGCCGAGGAGCCCCTGGAGATCAGACTCAACGGGAAACCCCTGGCGATCACGATGCGCACCCCCGGCGACGACTTCGCGCTGGCGGCCGGGTTCCTGGTGAGCGAGGGCGTCCTGGCGAGCGCGGGCGACCTCCAGAACATCGTCTACTGCGCGGGCGCCACGGCCGACGGCTCCAACACCTACAACGTGGTCGACGTGCGGACCACGCCGGGCGTCGAGCTCCCCGACTTCACCCTGGAACGGAACGTGTACACGTCCTCGTCCTGCGGACTGTGCGGCAAGGCGAGTCTCGACGCGGTGCGTACGACGACTCACTGGCCGATCGCCGACACTCCTGCGCTCCGGGTGGAGCCCGAGCTGCTCGCGAGCCTCCCCGACCGGCTCCGCGCGGCGCAGCGGGTGTTCGACCGGACCGGGGGGCTGCACGCGGCGGCCCTGTTCACGGAGGCCGGGGAGCTGGTGGACGTCCGGGAGGACGTGGGCCGGCACAACGCGGTGGACAAACTGGTGGGGCGGGCCCTGCAGAACGGCGACCTGCCGCTGTCCCGCGCCGTTCTTCTCGTCTCCGGGCGGGCCTCCTTCGAGCTGGCGCAGAAGGCCGTGATGGCGGGCATCCCGGTGCTCGCGGCGGTCTCGGCGCCGTCGTCGCTGGCGGTGGACCTGGCGGCGGAGACCGGTCTGACCCTGGTCGGCTTCCTGCGGGGCAGCAACATGAACGTGTACGCAGGTGAGGACCGCATCGCTCTGCGGGCCGCGGCCGCCCAGGGCTGAGCGGTTCCCCGCGTCACGGCGGCGGGGCCCCGACCGGCGGGGAGCGCCCCCTGCGCCGCAGGGTCCCCGTCTCAGTCCGGCCCCGCCTCGGTCAGGGGCGGGTGAGGTGTACGTCGGCGGCGGTCACGACCGTGCCCAGGCGCGGGAAGTCGAGCCGGACGGACGCCTCGTGCTCGGCGGCCGTGAGGGCGGCCATGGCGTCCTCGACGAAGACGAGGTCGTAGCCGAGGTCGGCGGCGGCGCGGGCGGTGGACTCGACGCCGAGGTTGGTGGCGATACCGCCGAACACCAATCGGGTGATACCCCGCCCGCGCAGCCGGGCGTCGAGGTCCGTCCCGTGGAAGCCACCGATCGTACGCTTGACGATCTCCACGTCCCCGTCCTTCCGCAGGCCCGCCACCAGGCCACTGCCCGGCGGCTGCTCGGCGAGCGAGGGGCGCTCCACCCGGAGGAGCACCACGGGGGCGCCGGCCGCGCGGAACTCCGCGGCCAGTTCCTCGGCGGCATGCAGGACTTCGGTGCCCTTGCGGGGCTCCAGGGGCAACGCGACGATGCGGTCCATCAGGTCGACGAGGACGAGGGCCGTACGCGCCGGATCGAGCGTCAGGGGTGCGGTCATGACGGAACGTTAGCCGTCATGAGCCGTCCGTACCGGAAATCCGGGTCAACAGACACATGAACCGGTCGCTGTCGCGGCCCGCCCGTGCCACGCCCGTGGCCTCCTTGGTCTTCGCCGGGACCGAGTCCAGGCCCTCG
>NZ_JBEYFC010000320.1:0-10441 GCF_040634175.1 Streptomyces sp. NPDC007162 | reverse complement strand
TGCTGAAACCGCTCACCACGCGTCCCCTTCCCCCTAGAGGTCCACTTTCCCAACTGATGGGTTGCCAAGGCTCTTTGTCCATCGTGCCACGCGCGCGGGGGCGCATGCGCGGGTGATCTCAGCCGGAGCGTGACCGGCGCCACGCTCCATGGCCTTACGATGGCGCGGTGCTGGTCAAGTGGATTCGCTGCACCGTGGTGGACCGCCGGGGCTTCGAGCGGGGGCAGCGGAAATGGGCGGGACTTCCGGGAGAGCCGGGATTTCGGGGACAGGGCGGGGGCTGGAGTCGGCAGCGTCCCGGTGTGGCGCACACCTTCGCCTTCTGGGAGAGCCGTGCCTTCTACGACTCCTTCATGGCGCGTTCGCACGACCGTCTGGCCGCGTCCCAGGCCGGTACGTACAAGGATCAGCAGGTCAAGCTGTTCGAGTACCGGTTCGACGTGAAGACCGGCTTCGAACCGCGGTTCACGGACGCCGACCTGATCCGGGTGGCTCTCTGCCGGGTGCACGAGGAGCGGGTGGAGCACTTCACGCTGATGCAGGAGAAAGTCTGGAACCCGGCGATGGCCGGGTCTCCCGGCATGATCCGCGGCATGTTCGCGGAGGCCCCGGCGCACGAGTTCATGATCCTTTCGATGTGGCGGTCGGCCGCCGAACACGGCAAGTACCGCACCGAACGGGTGGAGCGGCTGGCGCTACGTGCCCAGACGGAGGCCGATATCGCGGCCCTCACGGGCGACATCGTGGAGCTCGAACCGAGCTGGATCGTTTGAATATCCAACCCTTGATTTGTGTGACCTGCGTTGTATGGGGCCCCTCCGAGTGCTCGACTTCGCCTCACTCGATCTAGGGTTTTGGCATGGCACGACCACGGCGCATCGTCCTTGTCCGGCACGGCGAGTCAACCGGCAATGTCGACGACTCCGTGTACGAACGTGAACCCGACCACGCGCTGGCCCTGACCGACCGGGGCCGGCGACAGGCAGAGGAGACCGGGAAACGCATCCGGGAGATCTTCGGCCGGGAGCGGGTCAGCGTGTACGTCTCCCCGTACCGCCGTACGCACGAGACCCTCCGCGCCTTCCAGCTGGACCCGGATCTCATACGCGTCCGCGAGGAGCCCCGGCTGCGCGAGCAGGACTGGGGAAACTGGCAGGACCGCGACGACGTACGACTGCAGAAGACGTACCGGGACGCCTACGGGCACTTCTTCTTCCGCTTCCCGCAGGGCGAGTCCGGAGCCGACGTGTACGACCGGGTCGGCGGCTTCCTGGAGAGCCTGTTCCGCAGCTTCGAGGCACCGGACCACCCGCCCAACGTGCTCCTCGTGACCCACGGGCTGGCGATGCGGCTGTTCTGCATGCGCTGGTTCCACTGGACGGTCGCGGACTTCGAGTCGCTCTCCAATCCCGGGAACGCCGAGATGCGGATGCTCGTTCTCGGAGACGACGGCAAGTACACCCTCGACCAGCCCTTCGCCCGCTGGCGGGACCCGGAGCCCCACTGGATGAGCGGCTAGGCTGGCCGCGATGACCTCCTCCTTCGACTCCTCGACCCCCGGGCGCCTGGACCGCGCCCTGGCGGCCCTGCGCGGACTCGCCGTCGGCGACGCGCTCGGCTCACAGTTCTTCGTTCCGGCGAACCACCCCCTGCTCAAGCGGCGGGAGCTGCCACCGGACCCCTGGCAGTGGACCGACGACACCGAGATGGCCGGCTCCGTCGTCGCGGTCCTGGCCGCCCACCACCGCATCGACCAGGACGCACTGGCCCACTCCTTCGCCGCACACCACGACTTCGACCGGGGCTACGGCCCCGCCGTCAACCGGCTGCTCCGCCTGGTCCGGGAGGGCGGCGACTGGCGTGAACTGGCCGCTGCGCTCTTCAACGGCCAGGGATCATGGGGCAACGGCGCGGCGATGCGGATCGCGCCCCTGGGCGCCTGGTACGCGGACGACCCGGAGCAGGCCACCCACCAGGCCGAGATCTCGGCCTACCCCACGCACCAGCACCGCGAGGCGGTCGTGGGGGCCATGGCCGTGGCGGCGGCCGCCGCCCTCGCGGCCGCTCCCGACGGCCCGCCGAGCCCCGAGGCCCTCCTCGACGGTGTCATCTCGCTCATCCCCAGGAGCGCCGTCGGCCAGGGCCTGCGGCGCGCCCGTGACATGCTCGACTACGGCGACGCCGGCACCGTCGCGGCCGTCCTGGGCTGCGGACGGCGTACGACCGCCCATGACACCGTCCCCTTCGCCCTCTGGTCGGCGGCGCGCGCCCTCGGCGACTACGAGACGGCCTTCTGGACGACCGCCCAGGTCGGCGGTGACGTGGACACCACCTGCGCCATCGTGGGCGGCGTACTGGCCGGCGGCAAGGCGGGTGCCCCACCGACCGCCTGGGCGCAACGGACGGAGCCGCTGCCGCGCTGGGTGCCGACGGGAACGCGCCCCGCGGCCGCCGGCTGACCGTATCGTGGGCACCCCGGCCGCCGACCGACCGTACCGTCGGCACCAGGCTGCCACCCGTACCGCCGGGACGACGGGCCTGTGCGGCTCCCGGCGTACGGCCGCCACCCGGACCTGCCACCGCACGCCGACGCTCTCCGTGTCCGACGGGAACTACGGGTGACCGCCGGGCGTTCCCGGTGAGGTCAGCCCAGCCCTGGGCCGCCGGTGCCGGCGAGGGCTTCCAGATCGCTCTTGCGGACCTTGATCACGAGGCAGGCGGTGAGCAGACCGACCCCGGCCATCACGGCTGCGGGGACGAACGCCGTCGCGATGCCGTGTGCGAGCACCTCGTGCCCCCACGGCGCGGGCAGCTGATGGGACGTGGCGAACTCGGCCTTCTGGGCCGGTGAACCGTGGGCGAGGAACTTCGGCAGCTGCTTCTTCGCCTCGTCCTTGCTGGCCGAGCCGAAGACCGTGGTCAGGATCGACAGACCCAGCGCACCGCCCACCTGCTGCATGGCGTTCAGCAGACCGGACGCCGCGCCGGTCTCCTGCGGCGCGGCGCCGGAGACCGCCATGCTGGTCACCGTCACGAAGTTCAGGCCCATCCCGAAACCGAAGACCAGCATGGGCCCCAGCACGCCCCCGGGATACGAGCTGTCCGGCTTGACGAAGGTCTGCCAGACCAGTGCCACGATCACCAGCGCCGCACCGGCGATCATGAACGGCTTGGGACCCAGAGTGGGCAGGAAGCGTTGCGACAGACCGGCGCCTGCGGCGATCGCCACGCTGATGGGGAGAAAGGCCAGCCCGGCCCTGATGGGGCTGTAGCCGAGCACGTCCCGGACGAACAGCACGATGTAGAAGAACATGCCGAACATCGCCGCGGCCAGACTCGACATGATCACGTAGGTGCCGGAGCGATTGCGGTCGGCGAACATCTTCAGCGGGGTGATGGGCTCCTTCGCCTGGCGTTCGATGAACACGAAGGCCAGCAGCAGGACCACTGTGGCGCCGAACGAACCAAGGCCCAGACCGTCCGTGCCAGCCCTCTTCCGAGACCCGGATGAAGCCGTACACGAGGGACGTCATGCCCGCCGTCGAGGTCAGCGCGCCCGCGATGTCGAACCGCCCCGGCTGCCGCTCGGACTCGTTGATGTAGAGCGGGGTGAGCGCGGCGATCAGAAGTCCGACGGGTACGTTGACGAAGAACACGGACCGCCAGTCGAGCCAGTCGGTGAGCAGGCCGCCGGAGAACAGCCCGAGGGCGCCGCCGCCCGCGGAGACGGCGGCGAACACGCCGAACGCCCGGTTGCGTGAGGGACCTTCGGGAAAGGTAGTGGTGATCAGGGCCAGTGAGGTCGGCGACGCGATCGCGCCTCTCACGCCCTGGACGGCGCGCGCGGCCAGCAGTTGCCAGGGTTCCTGAGCGAGTCCGCCGAGGAGCGAGGCCACCGTGAACAGGAGGATGCCGGTCAGGAAGAGCCGGCGGCGGCCGAGGATGTCACCCGCGCGGGCGCCGAGGAGTAACAGACCGCCGAAGGTG
This sequence comes from Streptomyces sp. NPDC007162, assembly GCF_040634175.1. Taxonomy (NCBI): domain Bacteria; kingdom Bacillati; phylum Actinomycetota; class Actinomycetes; order Kitasatosporales; family Streptomycetaceae; genus Streptomyces; species Streptomyces sp. NPDC007162. Next base: position 6,454 of record NZ_JBEYFC010000320.1, on the reverse strand, counting down.
AGGGTGTAGGCGCTGACCGCCCAGGTGAGGTCCGTCCCTGGATGCCCCTGTCGCCGGGCCGCACCGGGTTTCTGATCCTGAGACAGTTGAGAGGTTGTCACCATGGGTCTCTCTCCAGAGGATTCAGTGAACGGTCACGTTCACTGGCGCCTCAAGGCAGTGAGCCCCTGATAGGGAACGCAAGCGTTCACTATGTACTCCATCGGATACCGTGCAACTGTCGGGGCGCTCCGTGTGCGCTGTCCTGGAATGCCCGCCCCATGCCCGCCTCCCCTGCTCGCCGGAGAGACTCAGATGGTCACCTCACGCCAGACGGCCGGCCTCGTTCGGGCAGTGACTCCGCGCCGACGCGGGGCGGTTCTCGAACGCGCGATCCTGGACGCCGCCCTGGAGCAGCTCAGCACCGTCGGCTGGAGCGGTCTCACCATGGAGGGCGTCGCCGCCCTCGCGCAGACAGGGAAAGCGGCGGTCTACCGCCGCTGGTCCTGCTCGCGCTGTGCCGCCAGGCCCGGGACGCGATGTTCTCGCGGCCTGGCTTCGCGTTGCGATAAGTGATTCACGAATGCGATCACATGCAGGTCGAACGTTTCCACGGGGCGATCTTCGAGGGGGTTGTGGGCCCGACCACCAGCTTGGTGAGACAGGTGGTCATGCGTGGCATGAAGCGGGGCGACGTGCGGGCTGACGCGGCCAACAGCTATGTCCTCGACGTCATTCCGGCGATGATGATGTACCGATCCAAGATTTCTGCAAGCGAATGGAGCGATCAGGAAATCTAGGAGATGGTCGACCAGCTGATGCTCCCGCTGCTGGCGCCGCCCGGGGTCTGAACCACGGCCCGGCGTCGCCCGGGACCCCGGTGGGCCGGGTGTCGCTCAGGGATCAGTGCGGCGTACGCTAAGGGCGCCATGCCGTACGAACCACCTACTCACACCGTCGAGCGCTCCCTTCGCGCGACGACCGGAGCGAAGGTCATTGCCGGTGTCGACGAGGTGGGGCGCGGCGCCTGGGCCGGGCCCGTCACCGTCTGCGCCGCGGTCACCGGTCTTCGCCGGCCGCCCGAGGGACTCACGGACTCCAAACTGCTCACCATCAAGCGGCGTACGGAACTTGCCGAGGTCCTGCGGACGTGGGTCACGGCGTACGCCCTGGGGCACGCCTCCCCGGAGGAGATCGACGACCTCGGGATGACGGCCGCGCTGCGGCTCGCCGCCGGCCGCGCGCTGGAGGCCTTGCCGGTCCGTCCCGACGCGGTCATCCTCGACGGGAAGCACGACTACCTCGGCCTCCCCTGGCGGGTGCGCACGGTCATCAAGGGTGACCGCTCGTGCGTGGCCGTCGCGGCGGCCTCGGTGATCGCCAAAGTTCAGCGCGACAAAATGATGGCCGAACTGGGTACCGACCATGCAGACTTCGGATTTGCGGCCAACGCCGGGTATCCGTCGCCCGTGCACAAGGCCGCACTGGAGGAGCGGGGCCCCACCCCGTACCACCGGTTGTCGTGGGCGTATCTTGATGCGCTGCCCCAGTGGCGGCACCTCAAGAAGGCCCGCAGCTGGGCGGAGGGCAGCGTTCCGGAGATCGAGGGCCAGCTCGGCTTCGACTTCTGACGCTCCAGTCGCACTGTTGTGCCACCCGGTTCACCTCACCTGCACCAACGTTTGATAGATATCAGCTCATGCCTCTCATTCCCGAGGAGCCTCAGATTCACGAGAGTGCCCAGGGTCCCCGCGCCACTCCGGCCAGTGGCCGTACCGCGCCGACCCCCCGTCCCGTACCCGGCCCCCGCCCCGCGGCTCCGTCGCGTCCCGGTCGTCCCGGCCCTGTGCGGCCGGCGCCGCCGGTGCAGCGCACCCCGCGTGAGGTGGCCAAGCCAGGCCCGTCCGGCCCGGCCGTGCCCGCCGCGACAGCGGCGGCCCCGCAGATCCAGCTGATCCCGGCCTCGGTCGAGAGCGCTCTCGACGCGGCCGAGGAAGCAGTGGACCTGCTCCTCGACTCGGGCCGTGCCCCCGGAGACGTGCTGGTGATCACCACCGGCCCGCAGCACCCGTGGGCCGAGCACGAGCTGTCCTTCGGCGAAACCTCCTACTGGGCGCAGCACGACGCGGGCGACGACGTCTTCTACACGGACGCCGCGATCGCCTCTCGCACCGCGACCCGCGCCGTCGTGGTCGTGGCCGTCAACGGCGGTCCCGACACCGTCGCCGCCACCGTTCTCCCGCTGGCCCTTTCGCGGGCCGGAGCCCTGCTGATCGTCTGCGGCGACCCGCAGCACATCAACTCGGTACTGGGCGCGGGCGTCTGAGCCGCCTCCGGCGCCTCCGGGGCCGCGGAGGTACCGAAGGGGGCCAGCGGAGACTGGCACGGTGGCGTCTTCGGCGTGCCCGGACACCTGGGGCCGGCCGCTGCCGCCGTACAGCGGCCGTTCGGCGGAGGCGGGTCCGGAATCCGCACCGGGCTGGACCCGGAACGCGGATGCCGGGCCGGACCTGGAACGCGGGCACCGGGCCGGGTCCGGAACGCGGATGCCGGGCCGGATCCGCCGAGGGCCGCACGGCGGGACGCCCTCGCCCGCGAGGCAGGCCACCCTGGGGCACCGACGCGGCAGGCGGCTCGGGATCACCGACGCGGTAGGCCGCCCCGGCTCACTGACACCGAAGCCGCCCTGGCTCACCGACGCGGCGGGTACTCTCTCGCCGCCGCGACAGGCTCGCTGGGAGCGAGGCGCGCGGTCGGCGAGCACGGTGCGGCAGGTTCAGGGTGCCGTGCCCGGTGGTGCGTGTCCGGCCGACCTGTGCCCCTCGCGGGGCCGGGTTCAGCGAGCGGCCGCGCGGCGCAGCACCTCCGAGGCGGCGCCTCCGGTGCGCGGTGACGGTGGCGGCACCTCGGACAGGGCGAAGGGTTCGGGCGCCGAGTCGGCACTGGGGCGGCGTCCGCCACGGCCCTCGCCGAGCACCTGCCAGCCGTCGTGGGTCAGCGTGATGTACGCCCCGCAGCGCAGCCCGTGCAGGGTGCAGGCGTCCCGCAGCCCCCACATCCAGGCGCCGTCCTCCTCCGTCCAACGCGCGTCGCCCTCGCGGCAGTAGAGCAGCACGGCGGTCCGCACCGGGGTGCGGCGGCGCAGGTCGTGAGGGATGACCCGGCGCAACTGGGCCAGCAGCACGTTACGGAACATCCAGCCGTCGGCCGGGGCGGAACGCCGGCTGAAGGAGGCACTGGCGCACAGGCGCTCCTCCGGGTCGAGGACCGCCACGATCGCGGTGCCCAGCCGTGGAAGGTGCCGGGTGTGCAGCCCGCTGACCACCTCACGGGGGTTGCGTAGCAGCGGTATTCCGGCGTCGGCCCACTCTGCGGGCTCGAGCAGGCGACTGGCGGAAGCGGCGGACGCGGACGTCGACAACGATGCTGCCGAGGACGGAGCGAATCCGAAGGTCACGTTCCTCCCTTCGGCTACGCGCCCACACTGCGGGCGGGATTGGATTCGGGGGAGCGCGCACCGCAGCAAAGCCCAACCGGATCACGGACGAGCCGTGCGGGGAGCGGACCTCAATTCTTCCTGTCGAACTTGGATGCGGCAACGAGCAAATGGGGCCACCGACTGTTATCTGGGGGTGTGTGACTTATATCCCTACCCCCGGAGACACCGGGCGACCCCTGGGACATCCGACAACGGCACAGTTGTGCGCCGAACCCGGCACCGGATGCGAAGGACACCGGGCTGATCAGCCCTGAACGGCCAGGACCAGCGGCAACACTCCCCGCGCCCCGGCCCTCCTGAGCAGCCGCGCCGCGACGGCCAGCGTCCAGCCCGTCTCCGTGAAGTCGTCCACCAGCAGCACGGGCCCCTGAACCTCGGCGAGGGCGCCGGCGAGGGCGGGCGGCACGGTCAGCGCACCGTCGAGAGCCTTCAGGCGCTGCGCGCTGTTGCTGCGTGAGACCGGCTGCGCCTCCTGCGCGTACTCCACGGAACCCAGGAGCGGCAGTCTGCCGATCTCAGCGATCCGCGCCCCGAGGGAGTGGACCAGCCGAGGCCTGGAGCGCGAGGCGATGGTGACGACCCCGCGCGGCCTCGGCTGCGCGTCGGCCGCTCCCGCGGCCCAGCCGCCGGGACCCTTCGCCCAGTCGGCCAGTACCTCCACCACGGCACGGGCCACATCGTCCGGCACCTGTGTGTCCGGGGCCTGGGGCGCGAGCAGTGGCCGCAGCCGATTGCCCCACCCGATGTCCGACAGCCGTCCCAGGGCCCGTCCCGGCGACGCCTGTTCACCGGCCGGGATGCGTCCCTTGAGCTCGATGCCGATCGCCGGCAGTCCGGTGGGCCACATCCGGCGGGGTTCCACTTCGACACCCGCGCGCCCCAGATCGACCCGAGCCGCGTCCACCGCGGCCGAGGAGGTGTCCGCGGTGAAGCGCGGCCGTGCGCAGTTGTCGCAGCGGCCGCACGGCTTCGCGCCCTCGTCGTCCAGCTGGCGCTGCAGGAACTCCATCCGGCAGTCCGCGGTGGCCGCGTACTCGCGCATCGCCTGTTGCTCGGCCTCGCGCTGCCGTGCCACCCACGCGTACCGCTCGGCGTCGTACGTCCACGGTTGGCCGGTCGTGATCCAGCCGCCCTTGACCCGCCTGACCGCGCCGTCCACATCGAGAACCTTCAGCATGGCCTCCAGCCGGGACCGACGCAGCTCCACCAACGGCTCCAGCGCGGGCAGTGACATCGGCCCCCCGGCCCGGGACAGGACGTCCAGGGTGCGGCGGACCAGATCCTCCGACGGGAAGGCGAGCGAGGCGAAGTAACTCCAGATCGCCTCGTCCTCCCGGCCCGGCAACAGCAGCACCTCGGCGTGCTCGACACCGCGTCCCGCACGGCCCACCTGCTGGTAGTAGGCGATCGGGGAGGAGGGCGAGCCCAGGTGCACCACGAAGCCGAGGTCGGGCTTGTCGAAGCCCATGCCGAGGGCGGAAGTGGCGATCAGCGCCTTGACCCGGTTGCCGAGCAGGTCCTCCTCGGCCTGCTGCCGGTCGGCGTTCTCCGTCTTCCCCGTGTACGACGCCACGGCGTGGCCGCGCTGTCGCAGGAAGGCGGTGACCTCCTCGGCCGCCGCCACGGTGAGCGTGTAGACGATGCCGGAGCCCGGCAGCTCGCCCAGGTGATCGGCCAGCCACGCCATCCGGTGCGCGGCGTCCGGCAACCGCAGAACGCTCAGGCTGAGACTCTCCCGGTCCAGTGGGCCGCGCAGCACCAGCGCGTCCGAGCCGCCGCCGGTGCCGAGCTGCTCGGCGACGTCGGCGGTCACGCGCGCGTTGGCCGTGGCGGTGGTCGCCAGCACCGGCACGCCCGCCGGGAGGTCGGCGAGCATGGTGCGCAGCCGTCGGTAGTCGGGCCGGAAGTCGTGGCCCCAGTCGGAGATGCAGTGGGCCTCGTCCACGACGAGCAGGCCGGTCGCCGCGGCGAGCCTGGGCAGAACCTGGTCACGGAAGTCGGGGTTGTTGAGGCGCTCGGGTGACACGAGGAGGACGTCCACCCCGCCGGCCGCGATCTCCACCTGGATCGCGTCCCAGTCCTCGGTGTTGGAGGAGTTGATGGTGCGGGCGTGGATACCGGCCCGGGCCGCTGCCTCCACCTGGTTGCGCATGAGCGCGAGCAGCGGGGAGACGATCACCGTCGGGCCGCTGCCCATGGCCCGCAGCAGCGAGGTCGCCACGAAGTACACCGCGGACTTGCCCCAGCCCGTGCGTTGCACGACCAGGGCCCGGCGCCGGTCGGCGACCAGCGCTTCGATCGCCCGCCACTGGTCTTCGCGCAGCCGGGCCGTGCCGGTTTCGTCGCCGACGAGACGGGCGAGGACGGTGTCCGCCCGGGCCCGGAGATCCGCGTTGCTCGTGTGCTCCATGGGTTCCATACAACAGGACGGGACCGACAGCCCGGGCGGCCTGTGGACGAGGGCGGCGCGGTTGTCGTGTCCCTGGTTCGACTTATCCACAGGCAAAACCGGAATTGCAAGATCCGCGAGATCGTCGGCACATGACGAATCACAGCGAAAACACCGAACCAGTTGAAAACAGGAACATCGCGGACGGATCGGTACCCCTGTGCCGATCAGTCCACGACCCCCAGGTCACCCTGCGTACCCCGGCCGAACTGGCCGACGCCCTGCCCTACCTGCTCGGGTACCGCCCCGAGGACAGCATGGTTCTGATGGCCCTGCACGACCGGGGTGGCCGCGGCCGCTTCGGCGGGCGGGCCCGGCTCGGCATCCCCGCGAACAAGGACGACTGGGAGTCGGCCGCACGCCAGCTCGCCCAAGGCCTGATGACAGGCAGCGAGCGCAGGGGAACCCGGCCCGAGCAGATGGTCGCCTACGTCTGCCAGGAGCCGGCGCCCGGCGAAACGGGACGCGACGTCATGCGCCGGCTCGCTCCGCTCGCCCAGCTGCTGCGCACCGAGTGCGGCCGACTC
>NZ_JBEYFC010000319.1:0-10455 GCF_040634175.1 Streptomyces sp. NPDC007162 | reverse complement strand
ATCAGCACGAGCGCGGACAGCGCGGTCATCGTCTTGGTCACGGAGAACACGTTGACGATCGTGTCCCGCTCCCATGGCCGGTCCCGCCCGTCGTCGGCGAACCCGCCCCACACGTCCACCACGGCCCGGCCGTCCACGAAGACGGCGACGGCACCTCCCGCGTCCCCCGCGTCCAGCAGTCCGGACAGCAGGTCCGGCACAGCGACGAACAGTTCGTCGTACGAGCCATGGATGTCGGCCATGCCCGCCATTCAGCCCCCTCGGCGGGACCCGGGGCAACCTGTTTTCCCGCCCCGGCGCGGCTTGCGTCTCCTGTCGCCGGTGGGGACGGAATCGTCCGGAACCCTCGAGCGTTGAGGGGGGTGACTGACCGGCTGACAGAAATTGGAGGGGCCGCGATGGCTGCGCAGACGCAGAGGGCCGTGCTGGCGGGCGGATGCTTCTGGGGGATGCAGGACCTGATCCGCCGGCTCCCGGGCGTGACCGCGACCCGGGTCGGCTACACCGGGGGTGACGTGCCGAACGCGACGTACCGCAACCACGGCACGCACGCGGAGGCCATCGAGATCCTCTTCGACCCCGAGAAGACGGACTACCGCGCGATCCTGGAGTTCTTCTTCCAGATCCACGACCCGAGCACCAGGAACCGCCAGGGCAACGACATCGGCCTCAGCTACCGCTCGGCGATCTACTACGCGGACGACGAGCAGAAGCGGATCGCCGAGGACACGATCGCGGACGTGGACGCCTCCGGACTGTGGCCCGGCAAGGTCGTCACCGAGGTCGAGCCGGTGGGCCCGTTCTGGGAGGCGGAGCCCGAGCACCAGGACTACCTGGAGCGCTACCCGGACGGCTACACCTGCCACTTCCCCCGCCCCGGCTGGCGCCTGCCGGCCCGCGCGGAGGGCTGAGCACCCACCCCGCGGGAGTGGTGTCCGTACCGGCTGGGACACTTCCGTCATGGACACCACACCGGAGCGGATCAGTGCCCGGACCGCGGCCGCGTGGACCGTCGCGCTCGCGGTCCTCGGCGGTATCACCGGTTACGCGTGGGACGGGCCGTTCCTCGCCGTCACCTGCGCCCTCTCCGTGGGGGGCGGTGGCGCTCTGGGGTCGGTGCTGTCCCGCCGGCACATGATCGAGACCATTCGGGAGGGCCAGGGCAGGGCCGCCGCGCACGGATACGCCGACGGGATCGCCGACATGATGTTGCTCGGGATATCGGCGTACCGGGCCGCCGTCTTCCCGCTGTCGGGACCCGACGCGGTGGACGCGGCCGAGCGCGTGGCCCGCCGCACCGCCGCCTACCGCCTCACGGCCGCCGAAGGGCTGCCCCACCGGATCCGCACGGCCGCCGCCACGGCCCTCGCGGCGATCGACGACCGGCGCGACGACGAGAGCAGGTCCGCCATGGCGGACCTCATGAAAGCCGTCCAGGAACTGCGCCGCGAGGCGTGAATCGCAGGCCGCTCGCGGCCGGAACGGGCGGGCGGCCGCCCGCGCCGACGCCGTCGCAGAGGGGACGTCAGAGGCGGCTGTACTTGTCGATGTCCTCGGTGAACTCCTCGATCGTGTGCGGGGTGAGGGTCGGCCGGGTGTCGCCGATGGCGGTCATGTAGTCCTCGGTGGTGGCCGCTCGTCCCTGGCGGTGCGCGACCTCGTACTCGAACGCCGCCTGAGCGCCCTTGCGGGCGGCGAACTCGATGTCGGCGGGGGTGAACAGCTCGCTGGCCGCGACCAGCCGGCCGACGTCCACCGACTCGGCCGAGCCCCTGAGATAGCGGGCCCAGATCGCCGCGCGGGCGGTGGGGTCCGGCGGGCCGATGGGAATGACGTAGTCGAACCGGCCCGGTCGCAGGAACGCCGCGTCGAGGGAGCGCACCGAGTTGGTGGCGCAGGCCAGCAGCCGCGCGTCGTGCTCGCGGAAGACGGGGATGAGCTTGAGCAGTTCGTTGGTCACCCCGTGTCCGGGGTCGACCGCCTTCCCGGAGCGCACCCCGGCGATCTCCTCCACCTCGTCGATGAAGAGCAGCACGGAGTCCAGCTCCGCGAGGTCCGCGAAGGCCTCCCGCAGTGCCACGGCGAGTCCCTCGTCCGTGTCGGCCGCCAGCCGGGACGGGAAGAGTTCCACGAACGGCCAGCCGAGCCGCGAGGCCACCGCCTTGGCGAAACTGGTCTTTCCGGTGCCGGGCGGCCCGAACAGGATGATCGACTTGGGCGGAGCGACGCCGTAGCGGTCTGCCAGCGCCGGCTCGGTCAGCGGCAGCACGACACGGCGTTCGACGATCTGCTTCTCCCGCTCCATGCTCGCCATCGCGTCCCAGAGCCCGTCGGGCAGCATGCGGCCGCCCACCGCCGCGAGGACGTCCGCGCCGGCGGCACCGGGCGGTTCCAGCTTCTCGTAGTAGGTCAGGTCGGTTCGGGACCGGTAGCCGGAGTTCTCCAGCGCCTTCGTCCCGGCGGCTCCGGCCGGCAGCAGGGCGCTGACGTGGCGCACGCCCAGCCCCCGCAGGCGGCGCTCCAGCTCGGCGAGCAGAGCGCTGCCGATCCCGCGCTCGCGCCAGCGTGAGGCGAGCGCCACCAGCAGGATCCAGCCCCGCTTGTCGTGGGCCTGGGCCACGGCCATGCCCACCAGTTGGCCATCGACCACCGCGACCACCGCCGTCTGACCGTTCTTGGCCGCGGCCATCACCTCGGAGACCGGAAACACCCGCTGCTCGTCGGCCTGGCGGCTCTGGTCCCAGATCTGGATGGCCTGGTCGAGATCGTCGTCGTGATAGTCACGCAGATGCCAAGCGGGCATCGGCACCACCTCACCCGGCGCGGGACCCCCATTGTTCCCCACGGGGTGCGGCACGGCACTTCGGCGTCACGTCGACGGCGGTCACGTCGACGGCGGTCACGTCGACGGCGGTCACGTCGACGGCGGTCACGTCGGCTGACGGGAAGGTGCGGGGCGCTTCCTGCCGGCGCTCTCAGCTCCGCAGCGTCGCCGGACTCCCGCCGTTCGCCTCGTAGCCCGCCACCGCCAGCGCGCGGTACAGGGCGAACTCGGCGGCCGGATTCGCCGACAGCGTCCACGGCAGGGCCCCCACGTGCCCGTCGACGTGTATCAACTCGTCCATCGCTTCCGACCAGCGCTCGGAGCGCACCAGGAAGAAGACCAGCAGATGCCGGACATGGGCGAGCATCGGGTCGTCCTGCCGGGCCGAGTGCACGGCGTGCAGGGCGCCGTGCACCGCCTTGGTGACGACCTCGCTCTGGTAGAAGCTCGCCACCAGGTTGACCTCGGGCAGGTGCTCGAAGACGGCGAACAGCGGCATCGCGGCCAGCAGCGAGCCCCGCGGGGCGCGGGCGGCGGCGGCCTCGGCGAAGGAGTACGCCAGCTCGCGGGAACCGTGCCACTTCTCGCACCAGTAGTGCAGCGCCGCCAGGTGCGCCCCCATGTGCGCGGGCGCGCGGTCCAGGATCTTCAGCCACAGCTTCTCGAACTCGGGCTGCGAGTAGTTCAGCCCACGGGCCACCGACAGCTCGATGACGTACGGCACCGGGTCACCGGGGGACAGCAGTGCCGCCTGCCCGCAGGCGTCCCTGGCCTCCTCCATGATGATCCGGAAGTCGTCGGTGCCCGGAGTCGACGTCCGCCACGCCTGCTGCACCAGGAACTCGGCGTGCACGGCGGCGCCGCCCGCGTCCTTGGGCTGCTCGGCCCGCCACACCCGCAGCCACTGGCCCCCCGGTGTCTCGCTGACCCCGCCGGGCCGCTGCTGGAGCTCCAGCGCCGCCGCGCCGGCGAAGGCCTGGACGCGCTGCCAGCGCACCTCGCCCGCGATCTCCGTGCCCGCGAGCAGTTGCGCGGCGGCCCGGTAGTCCTGGGTGCGCTGCACGACGTCGAGGACGTCGAGCAGGTCCTGGTCGGGACCCGGCATACGGAGGTCCAGGTCCTCCTCGCGCACGAATCCGTAGTCCGCCGGGTCGGCGGCGTCCGGGTGGCTCGGGTGGACCTGCTCGATCATGCCGCGCCGCCGCCGCAGGACGGGGAGCAGCACGAAGCTCAGCAGGAGCGCCGCCATCAGGGCCCAGAGAATCGCCATGCGTCAAGCGAACCAGACGGGGCCGACACTTGGCCAACCGGTGCCCGGGCCTGTGGACAACGCGCCGGGCGCGCGGGAGCACTAGGCTCATGACCCATGAGCGACAGGCACATCAGTCAGCACTTCGAGACGCTCGCCATCCACGCGGGCAACACGGCGGACCCCCTCACCGGTGCGGTCGTACCGCCGATCTACCAGGTCTCGACCTACAAGCAGGACGGCGTCGGCGGCCTGCGCGGGGGCTACGAGTACAGCCGTAGCGCCAACCCCACCAGGACCGCCCTGGAGGAGAACCTCGCCGCGCTGGAGGGCGGGCGCCGCGGGCTCGCGTTCGCGTCCGGGCTGGCGGCCGAGGACGCCCTGCTGCGCACGCTGCTCAGCCCCGGCGACCACGTGGTCATCCCGAACGACGCCTACGGCGGCACGTTCCGGCTGTTCGCGAAGGTCGTCTCCCGGTGGGGCGTCGAGTGGTCCGTCGCCGACACCAGCGACCCGGCCGCCGTGCGGGCCGCGATCACCCCGAAGACCAAGGCGGTCTGGGTGGAGACCCCGTCCAACCCGCTGCTCGGCATCACCGACATCGCCGCCGTCGCCCAGGTCGCGCACGACGCGGGCGCCCGGCTCGTCGTCGACAACACCTTCGCCACGCCCTACCTCCAGCAGCCGCTCTCGCTCGGCGCGGACGTCGTCGTGCACTCCCTGACGAAGTACATGGGCGGTCACTCGGACGTGGTCGGCGGCGCGCTGATCGTGTCGGACCAGACCCTGGGCGAGGAACTGGCGTACCACCAGAACGCGATGGGCGCGGTCGCCGGTCCCTTCGACGCGTGGCTGGTGCTGCGCGGCACCAAGACCCTCGCGGTGCGCATGGACCGGCACAGCGAGAACGCCACCAGGATCGCCGACATGCTGAGCCGGCACGCGCGCGTGACGCGCGTCCTCTACCCGGGGCTGCCCGAGCACCCGGGGCACGAGATTGCCGCCAAGCAGATGAAGGCCTTCGGCGGCATGGTGTCCTTCCAGGTCGAGGGCGGCGAGGAGGCGGCCGTCGAGGTCTGCAACCGCGCCAAGGTCTTCACCCTCGGCGAGTCCCTGGGCGGTGTCGAGTCGCTGATCGAGCACCCGGGGCGGATGACGCACGCCTCGGCGGCTGGTTCCGCCCTCGAGGTGCCCGCCGACCTGGTGCGGCTGTCCGTGGGCATCGAGAACGTCGACGACCTGCTGGAAGACCTTCAGCAGGCGCTCGGCTGAGCGTTCACCAACCGGTGACGGGCGGAGTCGTCGTGGACGGCGGCTCCGCCCACGGATGGACGGTGGCCGCCCACACGGTGAACGCCGCCGCCGCCGCGCACAGCAGCAGCCACAGCAGCCGGCGGGCGCCGCGCCTGCGCCGCAGCAGGCGGCCGCCCCGGCGCAGCACCTCCCCGTAGAGGTCGGGCGGCACCGGTGGCGGCGTCTGCTCCATGAGCCTGCGGGCCGCCGCCTCGCGTTCGACACGGTTCACGACGGCGCCACCTTCGCCCCCATGACGGTGCGCGCCGACGTGTCCGGCGGGTGCAGCAGGGTGGCCGTCGCCCGGTCGCACAGGACGCGCACGCGTTCCGCGGGCAGGCCGAGCAGCGCCGCGGTCTGCTCCTCGGCCACCCCCTCGTACAGCCGCAGCACCAGGATCAGGCGTTCCTGCGGGGCGAGGGCGGCCAGGGGGCTGCCGGGGTGCGGGCGGGCGCGGCTCAGCGGGCCCCCCTGCTGGTGCCAGGCGGAGTTCGCGAAGCGCAGCGCGAGGTGCTGACGGGCCCGGTCGTAGGGGTCGTCGCCGCGCAGCCGGTCCCAGCACGCGTACGTGTGCGCGAGCGCGAGCGTCAGCAGGCGCCGTGCGCGCGGGTTGGCGTCCGGGGCCTCGGCGGTCAGCAGGGTCGCGGCATGCAGCAGCCGTCCGGCCGCGCCCGCGACGAACGCCTCGAACTCCCGGGCCCGGCCGGCATCCTGGGACGCCTGCCGATCACGCACCGCGCCTCCCCCTCTACGGGGCCCCGGACACGGGGACGACGGGACCCGGTCTCATATGAGGCCAGAGCCGTGCCCACGGTCAAGAGCCGCGCACCACGCGCGCGCGGCGGATGTTCCGGGAAGCGCGCCCGGCGACGGTCTCGGGAGGTGTGCCCGGCCGTGGCCTTCGGGGGCGCCGGCCCGCGGTCTCCGGGGGTGTGCCGGGCCGCGGTCTCCGAGGGGTGCCGGCCCGCGGTCTCCGGGGGTGTGCCGGGCCGCGGTTTCCAGGGGTGCGGCCTGCTGCGGTTTCGGGAGGTGTGCCCGGCCGTGGTCTATGGGGGTGCGGTCGGCCGTGGTCTCGGGAAGGGAGCCCGGCTCAGGGCTGGGCCCGGGCGCCGTTCAGGAGGTCGGCGAGGTGTCCGGGAGCGGTGCCACGGACATGCGGGCGGACAGGGCGCTGTTGAAGCGGGTCAGCAGGGCGCAGAACGTCTCGCGCTCCTCCGGCTCCCAGTCCTTCGTCAGCTCGGCCATCAACTGGCGCCGCGACGAACGTACTTCGTCCAGCCGGGACAGCCCGCGCGGGGACAGCTGCAGCACCACGGCCCGCCCGTCCTCGGGGTGCGAGGTGCGCTTGACGAGCCCGGTGTCGACCAGCGGAGCCACCTGCCGGGTGACCGTCGAGGAATCGATCCCCATGCTCGCGGCGAGCGCCTTGACGCCCATGGGGCCTTCCCTGTCGAGGCGGTTGAGCAGCAGGTACGCGGCGCGGTCCATGGAGTTGCGCACCTGCCCGACCCCGCCGAGCCGGGTCTGTTCGGCACGGCGGGCGAACACCGCCACCTCGTGCTGCAGAGTGTCGAGGAGACCGGTGTCACCGACGGTCGTCATGTCCATCGACATTTCAGGTGTTGTGGGCATGGCCGGGGGCTCACTTCATGAAGAGTGCTGGAGTGTGGGGGACAGAGTACGCGGACGGGGGGCGAGCCGTACCGGCGCTGCGCAAACCGGTCTCGGAGCTTGGTCACACCCGCGCCTTCGGCCGGTGAACTGCGAGACTCGAGTCATGAGCTACGGCACGGCTGACTCCCTGCGCCCCGTCACCCTCGACGACGTGCGCGGCGCCCAGAAGATGCTCACGGGCGTCGCGCGGGCGACCGCGATGGAGGGCAGCAGGCACCTGTCCCAGCTGGTCGGGTCGCCGGTCCACCTGAAGTGCGAGAACCTGCAGCGGACCGGTTCGTTCAAGCTGCGCGGCGCCTACGTCCGTATCGCGGGCCTGCTGCCCGAGGAGCGCGCCGCCGGGGTGGTGGCCGCCAGCGCCGGGAACCACGCGCAGGGCGTGGCGCTGGCCTCGTCGCTGCTCGGCGTGCACTCCACGGTGTTCATGCCCAACGGTGCCCCCCTGCCCAAGATCAGTGCGACCCGGCACTACGGCGCCGAGGTGCGGCTGCACGGGCAGGTGGTCGACGAGACGCTGGCCGCCGCGCAGGAGTACGCGGCCGAGACCGGCGCGGTGTTCATCCACCCCTTCGACCACCCCGACATCATCGCCGGTCAGGGCACGGTCGGCCTGGAGATCCTGGACCAGTGCCCGGAGGTCGGCACGATCGTCGTAGGTGTCGGCGGCGGTGGGCTCGCGGCCGGGATCGCCGTCGCGGTGAAGGCGGTCAGGCCGGACGTGCGCATCGTCGGCGTGCAGGCGGCGGGCGCGGCCGCGTACCCGCCCTCACTGGCGGCCGGGCATCCGGTGACGGTGGCGAACCCGGCGACGATGGCCGACGGCATCAAGGTCGGACGGCCCGGCGCCGTGCCGTTCGCGATCGTCAGGGAACTGGTCGACGAGGTCCGTACGGTCAGTGAGGACCAGCTCTCCGCCGCCCTGCTGCTGTGTCTGGAGCGGGCCAAGCTGGTCGTGGAGCCGGCCGGCGCCAGTCCGGTGGCCGCGCTGCTCGCCGAGCCCGGTTCCTTCGCGGGACCGGTCGTCGCGGTGCTGTCCGGGGGCAATGTCGACCCGGTGCTGCTGCAGCGGGTGCTGCGGCACGGCATGTCCGCGCAGGGCCGCTACCTGGCCGTACGGCTACGGCTGACGGACCGGCCCGGGGCCCTCGCCACGCTCCTCGGGGTGCTGTCGGCTGCCGATGCCAACGTTCTCGACGTGAGCCACGTCCGGACCGATCCCCGGCTGGGCCTGTCCGAGGCGGAGGTGGAACTGCACCTGGAGACCAAGGGGCCCGTGCACTGCACCGAGGTCGGCCGGGCCCTGCGCGAGGCCGGTTACACGGTCATGGACTGAGCCGCCGCGTCTCCCGTCGAGCGGGAAAGGGCCAGGTCAGAACACCGGTGTTCACTCGTTCGGGAAAATCCGTCGACGGACGCGATACATCGCGTTATGGTGTGTGCGTGACCATGTGCTGCGCCCGCCTGCCGCCGCGTCGGCGAAAACCATAGGCGGACCGGTGCGGGCGTACCTACTCTTTCCCGACGATCCCCGACGACGTGGAGACCCATATGCCAGGCGCCATCTATGCCGAAGGCCTGGTGAAGACCTTCGGTGACGTAAGGGCTTTGGACGGCGTCGACCTCGATGTCCCCGAAGGCACCGTCCTCGGACTGCTGGGGCCCAACGGCGCCGGCAAGACCACCGCCGTCCGCTGCCTGACGACCCTGCTCCGCCCCGACAGCGGCAGGGCCGTGGTCGCGGGCGTGGACGTGCTCGAACAGCCCGACGCCGTACGCCGTTCCATCGGCCTGTCCGGACAGTTCGCCGCGGTCGACGAGTACCTGACCGGTCGCGAGAACCTGCAGATGGTCGGCCGGCTCTACCAGATGCGCGCGAAGCAGGCGAAGGCCCGCGCGATCGAGCTGCTGGAGCAGTTCCACCTCACCGACGCCGCCGACCGCCCCGCGAAGACCTACTCCGGGGGTATGCGCCGCCGCCTGGACCTCGCCGCCGCCCTGGTCGTCTCGCCGCCCGTGATGTTCATGGACGAGCCGACGACCGGTCTGGACCCCCGCAACCGCCAGCAGCTGTGGGAGGTCATCAAGCAGCTCGTCTCCGGCGGTACGACCCTGCTGCTCACCACCCAGTACCTGGAGGAGGCCGACCACCTCGCCCACGACATAGCGGTCGTGGACCACGGCCGGGTCATCGCCCAGGGCACCTCCGACCAGCTCAAGGCCCGCACCGGCGGGGAGCGTGTCGAGGTCGTGGTGCACGAACGCGACCACATCCGCACCGCCGCCGAGGTGCTGAGCGGCTTCGGCAAGGGCGACACCACCGTCGAGGAGCACACCCGCAAGCTCACGGTGCCCGTGACCGGCGGCGCCAAGCTGCTCGCCGAGGTCATCCGGGAGCTGGACGGCCGGGGCATCGAGATAGACGACATCGCCCTGCGCCGCCCCACCCTCGACGACGTCTTCCTGTCCCTGACCGGACACATGGCCGAGGAGACCTCCCAGGCCGACACCGCACCCGGCAAGGAGGCCGTGAAGTGAGTGCCGTGAGCGACTCCATGGTGGTGGCCCACCGGAACCTGATCCGCATGGGCCGGATCCCCGAGATGCTGATCTTCGGGCTGATCCAGCCCATCATGTTCGTGGTGCTGTTCACCTACGTGTTCGGCGGCTCGATCACGGTCGGCTCCTCCACCTCCACCCAGGCCTACCGTGAGTTCCTGATGGCCGGCATCTTCGCGCAGACGGTCACGTTCGCCACGGCGGGTGCCGGTGCGGGCATCGCCGACGACATGCACAAGGGGCTGATCGACCGGTTCCGGTCGCTGCCGATGGCGCGGGGCGCTGTGCTGACCGGGCGCACCCTCGCCGACCTGGTGCAGACGGCACTCACCCTCGTCGTCCTGGCGGTGGTCGCGCTGATCGTCGGCTGGCGCACCCACGAGAACCTCGGCAAGGTGCTCGCCGGCTTCGGCCTGCTCCTGCTGCTCGGGTACGCGTTCTCGTGGATCGGCGCGCTGATCGGCCTGAGCGTGCGCACTCCGGAGGCGGCGACCTCGGGCGGGCTGATCTGGCTGTTCCCGCTGACGTTCATCTCGAACGCGTTCGTCGACGCGAGCCACCTGCCGGCCTTCCTGCGGCATATCGCGGAGTGGAACCCGTTCAGCGCCACGGTGCAGGCGTGCCGCGAGCTGTTCGGCAACCTTCCGCCGGGCTTCAACGCGTCCGACGCCTGGCCCATGCAGCACCCGGTCTGGGCCTCGCTGATCTGGTCGGTCGTGATCATCCTGGCCTTCCGCACCCTCGCGGTCCGCAAGTACCGCCGAGCGGCCGGCTGACCGCTCGGGCCTTACGCCACCCCGTGTGACCCAGGTCACGTCGAACATCGATGAGGCCGTGCACGGCATCGGCGGGCGCGTTG
>NZ_JBEYFC010000318.1:0-10514 GCF_040634175.1 Streptomyces sp. NPDC007162 | reverse complement strand
GCCCCCGGCCCCGCAGCCGACCCGAAACCCGAAGCAGGCGTCGACGCGGAGCCGGAAACCGTCAGAAAACCGGCAGCCGACCACCGGTCTGCACTTCGAGGACATCAGCAAGCTGCTGAAGGTCCTCTCCGGCCTTGTGGACAAGGGCAACACGGTCATCGTCATCGAGCACAACCTCGACGTGATCAAGACGGCGGACTGGGTCGTCGACATGGGTCCGGAGGGCGGCGCCGGCGGCGGACTCGTCGTCGCCGAGGGCACGCCCGAGGAGGTCGCCGGTGTCCCGGCCAGCCACACCGGCAAGTTCCTGCGCGAGGTTCTGGGCGCCGACCGCGTCAGCGACGCCAGCTCGGTGAAGGCTCCGCGCAAGGCGGCGGCGAAGAAGACGGTCGCTGCCAGGTCGACGGCGAAGAAGACGGCGACGGTCGCGACCGCCGACAACACAGCCGTGAAGAAGGCGGCCGGGGGCACGAAGAAGGCGGCGCCCGCGAAGAAGACGACGCGAGCCCGCAAGGCCTGACCCTCCGAATCACCGGATTCGACAAATCCAGAAATGTACGGCGCCCCGCGGGAACTTCCCGCGGGGCGCCGCACGTTGCACCATCAGCCGCCCGATCCCTGCGGCCACCACGGACCTTGACTCCTCAACAGCGCAACCAACCGGAGCAGCGGAACCGACGTCATCGGTCGAAGGCGCCGAACGTCCTTCAGCGGCTTGCGAGTTCGGCAGCGTACGGCGGCTCCGCGCCCGCCCGGGAACAGGTGATCGCGGCTGCCCGCGCCGCGAATCGCAGCAGCGTCGTCCAGCCGTCGGCGTCCAGTCCCCCAAGCGCCTCGGCGGACAGCGCGTCCTGAGCCGCAAGACCGTGCAGCAGGGCCGCGTTCACGGTGTCTCCGGCGCCGATCGTGTCCACGACGGCGACTTCCTCACCCGGGACGGAGTACACGGTGCCGTCAGGGGTGAAGGCGCTGAGACCGTCACCACCATGGGTGACCACGACCGCCGACGGCCCCGAGGCCAGCCACTCGTGCGGGGTGCCGCCCAGCCACAGCGCATCCTCCTCCGAGAGCTTGAGGAGCGTCACCGAGGGCAGCCAGCTCTTGAACCGAGCCCGGTAGGCGTCCGGATCGGGAATCAGAGCCGTCCGGATGTTCGGGTCGAGGGCGATGAACAGGCCCTGCCCGGCCGCGCCGCGCATCAGCTCCTCGTAGGCGCTCGCCCCCGGTTCCAGGGCGAGTGACAGAGTCCCGAAGGAGACCGCGCGGGTGGCGGCGGGGAGGGCGGCCGGGGCGGTGAAAAGACGGTCGGCCGTGCCGTCGACGTAGAAGGAGTAGGAGGCGGAGCCCTGTGGGTCGACGGTGGCGACCGCCAGGGTGGTCGGCTCCGCACCGCGCTCCACGAGGGAGACGTCCACCTCCGCCCGCCGCAGCCCGTCCAGCAGGGCCTCGCCGAACGTGTCGTTCGAGGCACGCGAGCAGAACGCGGTGGGGGAGCCCAGGCGGCCGAGCGCCACGGCCGTGTTGTAGGGGCCGCCGCCGAGCGCCGGCTGCAGGGCGGCGAGAGCGCCCGTGCCCCGCGGTACCAAGTCGATCAGCGCTTCACCGGCGACGACGATCACGAGAGGGTTCCTTTCCTGAGGTGCTCGGGGTGTTCGGGGTGCTCCGGACACCCGCACGAGGTGCGGTGCACGAAGGTGCAGGGGAGCCTTACGGTCCGGGCGGGCCGGTCGGGTGCGGCCAGTCGCTCCAGGAGCACCCGGACCGCCTCGGCACCGATCTCCCTGCTGGGCTGGGCGACGGCGGTGAGCCGGGGCGAGAACAGATCGGCCCAGGCGAAGTCGTCGAAGCAGCACAGGGCGATGTCGTCGGGCACCGAGCGATCGTGTGTGCGCAGGGCGCGCAGAGCGCCCATGGTCATCGCGTTGTTGGCGGTGACGAGCGCGGTGGGCGGCGCCGCGAGGGCCATCAGGACGGCGACGGCCCGCTCCGCTCCGGTGGACTCGGAGTTGCCGGAGACGATCAGGCGTTCGTCCGGGGCCAGTCCGGCGGTGGCAAGCCCCTGCCGGTACCCGGTGATCCGCTCGTCGGTGGTGCTCAGCCCGGGCAGTCCCGCGACCAGGCCGATCCGGCGGTGCCCCAGGGCGGCGAGGTGGGTGACGAGCCGGGCGGTCGGTCCGGTGTTCTCGGCGCAGACCTGGTCGAAGCGCGGGGCGAGGTCGGCGCGGCCGTCGATCACCCGGTCGAGGAGGACGGCCGGCACGGCGTGGCGGCCGAGGTAGGCGAGAAGTTCGCCCGGGGCGGCGGAAGGAGCGACGATCATGCCGTCGACGCGCCGCTCGTGCAGGAGCTGGACGACCTTGCGTTCGTGTTCGGGGTCGTCGTGGGGGTCGGCGATGAGCAGGCTGTAGCCGTGCTCCAGGGCGGCGGCCTCGACGCCCTGGAGGATCTCGGTGAAGTACGGGTTGCTGATCGCCGACACCGCGAGCCCGATGGACCGGGTGCGGGAGGTCACCAGGGAGCGGGCGAGAGTGTTCGGGGTGTAGCCCAGTTCCTCGATCGCGTCGAGGACGGCCTGACGGGTGTGCGGCAGCACCGGGCGGGTCTCGTTCAGCACATGGGAGACGGTCGCCACGGAGACACCGGCACTCCGCGCCACGTCGGCCATGGTGGGCATGGGTTCCCCTTCTCCGTTTCCCGCCCGGGCAGGGCGCCCGGGTTCACGCCGGGGCTGCCGCGGGCCTTCGGCCGGGAAGCTACCCCATCCGACCTCCCCGCGTAAACGCTTGCGCAAGCGTTTACGTCCTGCGGGGGCGAGCTGCGCTCCGGCGTCGACCCACCCCGAAGCGGGACAGACCCACCCAGGTATCGTCGCCCTGCACGATTCCGGGCGACCGTTCCGTGACGGTGCACACCGCTGCCGCGGTCCACCCCGGGTGACGCACACGCACGCACACCCGCGCAGGCCCGCCGTCCCACGCCACACCGCACGGCCCCCGACCCGGACCCGACCCCGACCCCTTGGAGCCCCTCATGACCGCCCGTCCCTCCGCGAGCCGTCGTACCGTCCTGCGCGGGACGGTGGCCGTACCCGTCGCCGGACTGGGACTGGCGGCCTGCTCGGCGCCCGGTGGGGGAGCCGCCGTGGACGCGACACCGACCGCGCCCGTCGACCTCGGCGCCGAGGGCGAGGTCGTCAAGGGTGGTGCCAAGCTCTACCGGGAGCACAACGTCGTCGTGAGCCGGTCCGGCGACGGCACTCTGAAGGCGTACAGCACGATCTGCACGCACGCGGGGTGCCCGATCGACAAGCTCCAGGGGAAGACGCTGGTCTGCCCGTGCCACGGCAGCGAGTTCGATGCCGTGACCGGGAAGGTGGTGCGGTCGCCGGCCACCGAGCCGCTCAGCGAACTGCCGGTCAAGGCGGCGAACGGCCGGATCGTGGCCGGGCCCGGCGCCTGAGACGGGGGATCCTCCCCGGGGCAGCTCGGCCGATCGGTTCAGGCCCAGTCCCAGCCGATGCCGAGCAGGCCCGGCCGTACCCGGGGCTCGACCAGGTGGACGGAGCGGTGCAGCCCGCTCAGCGGCAGGTTCTGCCGGGCGCTGCGCGGGGCCGCGGCCGAGTGCTGGGCGAACCGGTGACACCTGGTCGGCAGTGCGTCGGCGGCGAAGCGCACCTGGAGGGTGTACTGGCCGCCGGGAAAGCCGAAACCGCGCACGTACTCGCGGGAGACGCCGGCCGTGCCGTCCTCCACTCCGTAGCGGAAGAGGAAGGTGTCGCCGGAGCGCAACCGGGTGTCGAAGAGCAGCTCGGCCACGAGCAGGCCGGTCTCCTGGTCCGAACGGACGCGCCCCGTACGGCAGTTCTCCAGCGCGTGCACGCTCATGTGCTGCGGGGCACAGCCGGGGTCGCCGTGGTGGACGGCCACGAAGCGGTCGATGCCGTCCCGGTGGGCGCGCACGATGTGCTGCGACTCGCGGCCGGCCAGTTCACACCGGGCGCCGATCCGTACCCGCTCGTGGTGTCCCAGGGTGTGCAGGCCGCCGTCGAGGGACCAGCCGAGCTCGGCCTGGAGCCGGTCGACGACGTCGGAGGCCTCGACCAGTGAGCGGTAGGAGCGGGCCGCGGGACGGCGCACGGCAGAGCCCTGGTCGGTCTCGGCCAGGAGACGGATCAGGGACTCGTCCGGGAGCTGCAGGATCTCCTCCAGCGCGCGGACGGCCCGCAGCGACTCCGGGCGCTGGGGGCGGCGGGCGCCCTGCTGCCAGTAACTCAGGCTGGTGACGCCCACCTTGACCCCGTAACGCGACAGATGGTGCTGCACGCGCTGGAGCGGCAGCCCGCGGGCGGCGATCGCGGCGCGCAGTGCCACATGGAAGGGGCCGCCGCGCAGGACCGAGTCCAGTTCCGCGGTGGCGACGTCCGCGTGCTGTGTGCCGTGCCGCATGCAGGGGCCTTTCTCTTGGGGGTTCTCAACGGCTGGTCAGGCCGTCGGCGCGGTCCGGGGCCACCCCGTCGGTGCCGGGGTGGCCGCGCTGGGGTACGCCGCGTCCGCAGGCCGTCGCTCGCGGCCCCGAGTTCCCCCGCATTGAAGCGTGTTGACCAATCCCCGACAACACCTTGGGCCGGCCGAGGGCGTCCACCTGGCCGAGGTGAGACCCCGGCGCGGGCGGATCGAGCGGGCTTGGCGGTGCCGCGGGTGCCCGTCGGGCGAAGATCGTCCGAAGGAGAGGTGCCGAAAGGGAGGAGGAAGCCGCACACGCCCCGTCGCGACCGGCTCGGCGGCAGCACACAGGCCGTGCACGGGGCTCTGGCCGCCCTCTCGCACGCGCCGCAGCGGAACGGTTCCGCGGCGGCGCCGGCCTGGCCGATTGCAGGACCGAGACCGGCTTCCGGGCGGACCGGGACGACCCTCGACCGCGGACAGCGAGCAGACGTCACCGCACCGTCCCGGGCCCTCGTGATTACGCCGGTCAGGCATCCCGCCCGTCCAGGAGCCCAGGAGCCCAGGAGCCCAGGAGCCCGCCCCGCGCCCCTCCGGAGGGCCCGGACGGGCGCGGCACCCCGGCTCCCAGCCGTCCGGGACGCCTCCGCGGCCTGGCCTTCCCAGGCGGCCCGCCTGGGACCGCCGCTTCCGCCCTCCGGGTGCCCACAGGGCGTCGCGGTGTCGGTGCTCGCCAGTAGGGTGTGAGACATGGCCGACCCCTCCAGCTACCGCCCCAAGCCGGGACAGATCCCGGACTCTCCCGGGGTGTACAGGTTCCGTGACGAGCACCGCCGGGTGATCTACGTCGGAAAGGCGAAGAGCCTGCGCCAGCGCCTGGCGAACTACTTCCAGGACCTGGCGAGCCTGCACCCCCGTACCCGGACGATGGTCACCACCGCGGCGTCCGTGGAGTGGACCGTGGTGTCCACGGAGGTCGAGGCGCTCCAGCTGGAGTACTCCTGGATCAAGGAGTACGACCCCCGGTTCAACGTCAAGTACCGCGACGACAAGAGCTATCCGTACCTCGCGGTGACGATGAACGAGGAGTTCCCGCGCGTCCAGGTGATGCGCGGTCACAAGAAGAAGGGCGTGCGCTACTTCGGCCCGTACGGCCACGCCTGGGCCATCCGGGACACCGTCGACCTGCTGCTGCGCGTGTTCCCGGTGCGCACCTGCTCCGCCGGGGTGTTCAAGAACGCCACCCGCACCGGCCGCCCCTGTCTGCTCGGCTACATCGGCAAGTGCTCGGCCCCCTGCGTCGGCCGGATCGACCCCGAGGACCACCGCGAACTGGCCGACGAGTTCTGCGACTTCATGGCGGGCCGCACCGGCACCTACCTCCGCCGCCTGGAGAACCGGATGACGGAGGCGGCCGAGGAGATGGAGTACGAGCGGGCCGCCCGGCTCCGCGACGACATCGGGGCCCTGAAGAAGGCCATGGAGAAGAACGCGGTCGTGCTCGCCGACGCGACCGACGCCGACCTCGTCGCCGTCGCCGAGGACGAGCTGGAGGCGGCCGTCCAGATCTTCCATGTGCGCGGTGGACGGGTGCGCGGCCAGCGCGGCTGGGTCACGGACAAGGTGGAGGAGATCACCACCGCCGCTCTCGTCGAGCACGCCCTTCAGCAGCTCTACGGCGAGGAGACCGGGGACGCCGTTCCCAGGGAGGTGCTGGTCCCGGCTCTGCCCGACCCGCTGGAGCCGGTCCAGGAGTGGCTCACCGGCCGCCGCGGCTCGAACGTCTCGCTGCGGATTCCGCAGCGCGGTGACAAGAAGGCCCTGATGGAGACGGTGGCGCGCAACGCCCAGCAGGCGCTCGCCCTGCACAAGACCAAGCGCGCCTCCGACCTCACCACGCGTTCGCGCGCGCTGGAGGAGATCGCCGACGCCCTGGACCTGGACAGCGCCCCGCTGCGCATCGAGTGCTACGACATCTCCCACCTCCAGGGCGACGACGTGGTGGCCTCCATGGTCGTCTTCGAGGACGGCCTCCAGCGCAAGAACGAGTACCGCCGCTTCCAGATCAAGGGCTTCGCCGGGCAGGACGACGTGCGCTCCATGCACGAGGTGATCACCCGCCGCTTCCGCCGCTACCTCGCCGAGAAGGAGAAGACGGGCGAGTGGGCCGAGGAAGGCGACGCCGAAAGCCCCTTCACGGGCGCCGATGCCCCCGGGGGCGCCGACGTCCACCCCGACGGCGCCCCGGTCAACGGCTTCAAGGACGAGGACGGCCGCCCCAAGAAGTTCGCCTACCCGCCCCAGCTCGTGGTCGTCGACGGCGGCCGGCCGCAGGTCGCCGCCGCCAAGCGCGCACTCGACGAGCTCGGCATCGACGACATCGCCGTCTGCGGTCTCGCCAAGCGCCTCGAAGAGGTCTGGCTGCCCGAGGACGAGGACCCCGTGGTGCTGCCCCGCACCAGTGAGGGCCTCTACCTGCTCCAGCGCGTCCGCGACGAGGCGCACCGTTTCGCCATCACCTACCAGCGCACCAGGCGGGCCAAGCGGTTCCGCGCCGGCCCCCTGGACGACGTACCGGGCCTCGGCGAGACCCGCAAACAGGCGTTGCTCAAGCATTTCGGCTCGGTGAAGAAGCTGCGGTCCGCCACAATCGAACAGATCCAGGAAGTTCCCGGGATAGGCCGCAAGACGGCCGAGACCATCGCCGCGGCCCTCGCCCAGGCGGCCCCGGCCGCACCCGCCGTGAACACGGCGACGGGAGAGATCATGGATGACAGGGAAGACGAGGCGCCCGAGACGACGGCGGACGCCTCGGGGGAGCCCGTACCCGCGGGCGCCCCGGACGATCGACGGGGGCAGGAGAGATGACCGAGCGAGACGCACAGGGCACGGCCGGGCGAGATCCGGCGTTCGGCGAGACACAGGGCGAGCCCGAGGAAACGCACAGCGAGGCGCGCCGGGATCAGCCGCAGCAAGCGGAAGCGGTCCAGGAAAACGGAGCAGAAGTGAGCACGGACGTCACACCGGCCGGGGCCGCCGAGGCGGCCATCCCCGAGCTGGTGATCATCTCCGGCATGTCGGGAGCCGGTCGTTCGACGGCGGCGAAGTGTCTGGAGGACCTCGGCTGGTTCGTCGTCGACAACCTCCCGCCGGCCCTGATCCCGACCATGGTGGAGCTGGGTGCCCGCTCGCAGGGCAACGTGGCCCGGATCGCGGTCGTCGTGGACGTGCGCGGCCGGCGCTTCTTCGACAACCTGCGGGAGTCCCTCGCGGACCTCGACAGCCGGGGCGTCACCCGCCGGATCGTCTTCCTGGAGTCGTCCGACGACGCGCTGGTCCGCCGCTTCGAGTCGGTGCGCCGCCCGCATCCGCTCCAGGGAGACGGCCGGATCGTCGACGGCATCGCCGCCGAGCGGGAGCTGCTGCGCGAGCTGCGCGGTGACGCCGACCTGGTGATCGACACCTCCAGCCTCAACGTGCACGAGCTGCGCGCCAAGATGGACGCCCAGTTCGCCGGCGAGGAGGAGCCGGAGCTGCGGGCGACGGTGATGTCGTTCGGGTTCAAGTACGGCCTGCCGGTCGACGCCGACCTGGTGGCCGACATGCGGTTCCTGCCCAACCCGCACTGGGTTCCGGAGCTGCGCCCGTACACCGGGCTCAACGAGGAGGTGTCGGCGTACGTCTTCAACCAGCCGGGCGCCAAGGAGTTCCTCGACCGGTACGCCGAGCTGCTGCGGCTGATCGCGACCGGGTACCGGCGCGAGGGCAAGCGGTACGTGACCATCGCCATCGGCTGCACGGGCGGCAAGCACCGCTCGGTCGCCGTGTCGGAGAAGCTCGCCGCCCGTCTGGCCGCCGAGGGAGTGGAGACCGTAGTCGTGCACCGGGACATGGGGCGCGAGTGACCGGACGTTCTCCTCGGCTGGGCAGGCTGCGCCGGATGGTGCCGGAGAGCCGCGCGGGCCGCCCCGTCGAGGTCCGTGGCGCCCGGCCCCGCCGCCGGGGTACCCAGCCCAAGGTGGTCGCCCTGGGCGGTGGCATGGGCCTGTCCGCCTCGCTCGCCGCGCTGCGCCGGATCACCGGCGACCTCACCGCCGTCGTCACCGTCGCCGACGACGGGGGCTCCAGCGGGCGGCTCCGCGACGAGCTCGGTGTGCTCCCCCCGGGTGATCTTCGCAAGGCCCTCGCCGCGCTCTGCGGGGACGACGACTGGGGCCAGACCTGGGCCCGGGTCATCCAGCACCGCTTCCAGTCCAAGGGCGACCTGCACGAGCACGCGGTCGGCAACCTGCTGATCGTCGCCCTGTGGGAACAGCTCGGCGACCATGTCCAGGCCCTGGACCTGGTCGGCAAGCTGCTCGGCGCACACGGGCGGGTGCTGCCCATGTCCGCCGTGCCGCTGGAGCTGCAGGCACTGGTCAAGGGGCATGACCCACAGCGGCCGGACCAGGTGGACATCGTCCGGGGCCAGGCCACCGTGGCCCTGACACCGGGTGAGGTGCAGTCCGTGCACCTGGTGCCGCACGACCCGCCGGCCGTGCCGGAGGCCGTCGAGGCGGTGCTGGACGCGGACTGGGTGGTGCTCGGCCCCGGTTCCTGGTTCTCCTCGGTGATCCCGCACCTGCTCGTCCCGGAGCTGAGTGACGCGCTCACCGAGACGAAAGCCCGTAAGGTCCTGTCCCTGAACCTGGCACCGCAGCCGGGAGAAACCGAAGGCTTCTCCCCGCAGCGTCATTTGGAGGTTTTGGGGCGACACGCCCCTAAACTCGCCCTGGACGTGGTGCTGGCCGACGAGGCCGCCGTGCCCGACCGCGACTCGCTCACCGAAGCCGCCAAGCGGCTGGGAGCCGCGGTCGAGCTGGGCCCCGTGGCCCGGACCGACGGTTCACCCCGGCATGACCCGGAGCTGTTGGCCGCCGCGTACGACCGTATTTTTCGGATGCATGGAAGGATCGGCCCATGGCGATGACGGCAGCGGTGAAGGACGAGATCTCCCGGCTACCCGTCACCCGGACCTGCTGCCGGAAGGCTGAGGTCAGCGCCATTCTGCGGTTCGCGGGCGGCCTCCACCTGGTGAGCGGGCGCATCGTGATCGAGGCGGAACTGGACACCGCGATGGCCGCCCGGCGCCTCAAGCGGGACATCCTGGAGATCTTCGGCCACTCCTCCGAGCTGATCGTGATGGCGCCCGGCGGGCTGCGCCGCGGCTCGCGCTACGTCGTACGGGTGGTTGCCGGCGGTGACCAGCTGGCCCGCCAGACCGGGCTCGTGGACGGCCGGGGCCGGCCCATCCGGGGTCTGCCCCCGCAGGTGGTCTCCGGGGCCACCTGTGACGCCGAGGCGGCCTGGCGCGGCGCCTTCCTGGCGCACGGCTCGCTGACGGAGCCCGGCCGTTCCTCCTCCCTGGAGGTCACCTGCCCCGGCCCGGAGGCCGCCCTCGCGCTGGTCGGCGCGGCCCGTCGGCTGTCCATCGCGGCGAAGGCCCGTGAGGTGCGCGGGGTTGACCGGGTGGTCGTCCGTGACGGTGACGCGATCGGTGCCCTGCTGACGCGGCTCGGCGCGCACGAGTCGGTGCTGGCCTGGGAGGAGCGCCGGATGCGCCGCGAGGTGCGCGCCACCGCGAACCGCCTCGCCAACTTCGACGACGCCAACCTGCGCCGCTCCGCCCGCGCGGCCGTCGCCGCCGGCGCCCGGGTGCAGCGCGCCCTGGAGATCCTCGGTGACGAGGTCCCCGAGCATCTCGCCGCGGCCGGCCGGCTGCGCATGGAGCACAAGCAGGCCTCCCTGGAGGAACTGGGCGCGCTCGCCGATCCGCCGCTGACGAAGGACGCGGTGGCCGGCCGGATCCGCCGGCTGCTCGCGATGGCCGACAAGCGCGCCTCGGACCTGGGCATCCCGGGCACCGAGGCCAACCTCTCCGAGGAACTGGCAGACAACCTCGCGGTCTGAGACAGCGTCGAGCCGCCCGGTGCCGACGACCGATCGTGGTCGTCGGAGGTGTCCGAGTCGGCCATGATGTCCGCCCGTCGTAAAGGTCAGTGCCACCGCGGAGCATGCGACCGCGTACGACCC
>NZ_JBEYFC010000317.1:0-10518 GCF_040634175.1 Streptomyces sp. NPDC007162 | reverse complement strand
GCCCGCCCCACACGTTGGCGTAGCCTGATGAGCCAGACGTTGTCCTCGGACAGACTGGTTTCCAGTAGCGCGCCGGCGTGGTTGCTCAGGCTGAGCGCCGAGGCGTAGTCACCGCTTTGATGAATCGCGGTGACAAGTCGAAGGGCGCATTCTGCCGCTGTTTCCACTGTTGGTTGACTGGTTGCCCAACTCGTCGTCCTCTGCAAAAGCGCTATCACGTGCGGCGCGAGCAGGTTCACCACGAGGCTCTGCGTCCCTCGATCAGGCTCCTCCGGCAGTAGCGCGAGACACAGGCGAGCCGCAGTTGAGGAGAGTTGCTCCTGCTGGTCGGCGGGTACGGCTCGGGCGACGCTGTTGAGGAGTACGCCGTGGGTGCGTAGGCAACGCATTTCGCCGGGCGCCAGCTCGGTGAGGGAATGGTCGATGAGCCCGCGCAGAGCCGACTCGACGTGCGATGCCGGGAGCACCGGACCGAGTTCGGCGCCCAGCAGCACGGACAGCGGTAATGGATCACTGGCCCAGCAGGCGAGCAGACGCAGAAGGTGGCCCGCTTCGGGTAGCCCCTGTGCGGCGAGGGCATCGAGAGAGAGTTGCCAGGTGCGGCTGGGCAGATGCCGAGAATCCCCGCCGATGGCTGTGGCGCCTTGTTCGATGAGGTCGATGGGGTCGTCACCCGTGCTGCCGCCGTCGAGTCGACGTCCGTAGTCGGCAAGGCTCCATGGATCGATCACCTGGTGGGCGAGGAATCCGCCGGCGAGGGTCAGTGCCAGAGGGAGTCGCCCCAGGCGGTCGGCGACCTCCGCGGCATCTTCGATCGACCCGGCATGCGGTGCGAGATCGCGCAGAACGAGGGCGGCATCCTCACGTGGGAGCACTCCGAACTGGAGCAGTTCCGCACCGGGCCACCAGTGGATCGCTGCCTGTCGGGTTGTGACGACCACAGTCCCGCTGGAGCTGGTGCGCAGCCAGCCGCCGTCGCGGAGGATGGCGGGATCGTCGGCGTTGTCGAGTACCAGGAGCCACGAGCGGTCGGAGCAGTCGAGGTAGTGCCAGACGAGATCGGCGGCGGGACGCAGCCCGCTGCGGGCTCCGACCAGTTCGCCGTCCGTGGCGCCGCGGTCGGCTGCAACGGCGAGCATCCCGGCGCGTAGAGAGGCGGAGTCGGAAGCGTTCACCCATAACCCGAGCCGGCCCACCTGGTCGGTGGCGTATTGGAAGAGCGTGTAGGCGACCGCGGTCTTGCCACAGCCGCCCAGACCGTGAAGGACGTAGGCGCGGTTGCCGGCGCCGGGTTCGACGGCGGCGCGCAGACGGTCCATCTCTCCGACCCGGTCGCGGAGGACCAGAGGCGTCCGGCCGACCTTTGGGCGGCGCACGGAGTCCGGCCCCGACCAGTCCGGGGCATGATGATGATGCTCAGTGATGTATTGGTCACCGGTGGCTTGGTAGATGCGGCCCTGGCCATCGGCTCGGGCATCGTTGTGACCGCTCACCGGCGGTCGAAGTTCTGGTCGCGGCCCGCCTGGTAGACCCGAGCGTTGCCGGAGGCGGTTGCGTGCTGTGTCACCGATGGGCCCGCGGGCGTGTACGGAGCCAGGTCATTCAGCAGCGTCCGCAGCGCCTCGGTCTCCTCAGGGTGCGCGGCGAGCAGTCGCCGTATGCGGCCCTGCCACTCCCGACCCAGCTCGCTGCGAGATTCGAGGTCACCGTCGGCCTGCGCGGCCAGCAGGTCTTCCCGGGTCACTTCGAGTTCGGCGGAGATCGCTGCGGCCCGCTCCGGCTCGGCACGGCGCCACAACGATGCGATACCGTCCCTGGCGCGCTGCCACACCTCGGTCGTCAGCAAGGTCACCAAGGTTGTCCCTGCTGTACCCGCAAACATGGCCGTCTCCGGATCCATGAAGCTGCCCCTTCCGACCCGTTACTACCTGATGCCACAGAGTAGTCGGCGGAGCGATCGACTGCCACGGCTCATGCGTTCACCGCCTGCGCTGTGGACGTGTTCTGTCCGGGCGTGCCATCACCCGAGAAGGTGGTCCGCCTTGCCGGCCTTGATGTCGAGGATCATGGTCCGCAGGGCGTCCTGGCTGTCCGTGATGAAACGGTCCTCCTGGCCGTGCACCGCTATGTAAGCGTTGCCGGAGTCGTCCACGCCCATCCGGAAGCACGAGTTGCCTTCCCCGCAGAACGGGTCTTCCCACTGAATCTCTGGCATGACGTCTCCTAGAGTTCGCGTGCGATGGCGTGGATGAAGGCCCTTGAGTCGTCGGGGGACAAGGCCAACTCCTCCAAACGATCCAAGTGAGCCCGGTACTTGGTCAATTCTGCCTCTCCATGGAGGAAGTCCGGGCCGTGGGAGTTGTCGATCTGCACGGTGTCCAGTTGAGCCGTCGGTCCTTCCGCGTACAGAACGGTCTGCCCCGCCCCGGGAAAGGCTCCGCTGGTGAAGGGGACGACCAGGACCGTTCGACCGTCCCTTTCGGACTCGTCCAGCAGGTGTTCGAGCTGTGCGCGGCTGACTCCTGGGCCTCCGAACTGCATCCGCAGCGCAGCCTCGTGCACGATCCCCGTGAAGGCGGGAGCGGCCTCGGAGGCGAGCACCTCCTGTCGGTTGCTGCGGTGAGCCGCTCTCAATGCCACCTCGTGTTCAGGTAGCTGTGGGAGGACGGCGCGGAAGACCGCGAGGGCGTAGTCGGTCGTCTGGAGCAGGCCGGGAATGTGCACCGTGCAGGCGGTGCGCATGCGAACCGCCTGCCACTCCAACTCGGCGATGTCCAACAGGCCTTGAGGAAGGGTCCCGCGATACCGCTCCCACCACCCCGAGGTGCTCGGTGAGGCCATTTCGACCAGGGCGGCCACGAACTTCTCGTCGTCGCAACGGCAGTGGTGAGCCAGGGTGCGCAGCCGCTCTTCGCTGATGCTCCGAACCCCGGACTCCATGTTGGAGATCTTTCCGCGATCTACACCGAGGAGGTTCGCGGCCTGCTCGGCGGACACTCCTGCGGCCATCCGCATCCTCCGCAACTCGTGACCGAGGCGCCTCTGACGTTGCGTCGGTACTGCCCTCGGGGCCATGTCGATCCTTCCGTTTCGGGCTCGGAGGGCAGTCTGCCGTGCGGTGCGGCTCGCCAGCCACGAACGAGCTAATTTGCCTTGAAGAGTGGCAAATTTACCAAGCTGTCTTCTAGCTTGGACTTCGCGCCGCTGACGCACAGCGAGCAGAAGCGCATCGCGTATGCCCCCCGTTCTCTCCTGCCCTGGGAGGGGTGGCCTGCGCCAGGGTGACAGGCCACTGCTTCACGAGCAGCGCAACGAAACAGGTGGACGAAGAAGTAGGACATGGATTGCGGTGCGTGTACGCCGAGAGAACCTTGGGATCTTTCTTTCGCTGCCGAGCCGGCGGAAGTGGCCGCGCTGCGGCGCTTGCTCCGGACTCATCTGGGCTTCTGGGGGCTGGCGGAGCTGACGGAGTCGGCCCAGCTCTGCCTGAGCGAACTCGTCTCCAACGTGATCACTCACGTAGGCCCTGGTACCCCGACGACACTCGCCGTCTCCGTCAGCGATACGCACCTGCGTATCGAAATCCATGACCCCGACACTCGGGCTTTACCGCGTCTGGTCGACTCGGCCGGCGACGCCGAGACGGGGCGCGGTATGGCTCTCGTGGCCGCGATGTCCGAACGCTGGGGTGTCCAGCTCCTGTCCGATCGCAAGATCACGTGGGTCGAACTCGCGGCGGGGCCGGCGGAGGCGAACTGCCGCGACAAGGACGTCAGGGTCTCCAGGGCCACGAATTGCCTCCACCTCTACGAGGTGGGACGTCTGACTCACCTTCCAGGATCGAGCAAGCTGAGCACCATCACCGCGGAGGAGGCGGCGATCGAGGTCATCGCAGACCTCCTTCACTGGCTTCGCGTCCACGGCCATGACGCCGACGAGGCCCTGGATCGCGCACAGATGCGGTTCGAGGCGTATACAAGCCATGCCGTGGCAGGAGAAGATTCCTGACCCGCGAGACGCGGCGAAGACGCCGAACGGGTGGGCGCCTTCGCCGGGACGGGGTGGACGTCAGAGCTTCAGGATGTCGGAGAAGAATCCCACCTGGGGATCCTCAGGAGTGCCGACGAGCAACGCGCGGTCCAACAGGATGTTGTTGTGCTCGCAGCTCGTCTCGGGGAGCATCACGCACGCGTGGCAGGCCGCCAGATTGATTCCCCCGGCGCCGGACGCCTCGGTTTCCATGCAGAGCGGGTCCGAGGAGCACCACTCGGCGCGGTGTACGGCCGAACGGACCGTGCGATCGAGAGTCTCCGGTTCGCCTTGGGCTACCAGGCCACCCAGGCTGCCCGCGGAGTCGCTCGTCGCCGTGTAGACGAGCACCCCGGCCATGTCGTCGGCGGCGTACAGGCGCTCGCGCAGGGACGCTGCCGGGTAGCCCGCCTCCAGGCTCCACTCGTTGATGAGGACGTGGGCCAGGGTGTGCAGCAGCACCATGCGAGGGGTGGCCGGGGAGTGGACGTCCTGGCTCGGGTCTTCAGCCCGCTGCTCGAGCACCCGCTGGTGGGCGGTGCGCATCCGTTCGATCCGGGCTGCCACTGCCGGAGCCTTCTCCCAGGCGTCCAGCCGGTCCTCGTCTAGGCGGAGGAAGACTCCCTCGCCCCGCACCTCCATGGCCGGGAGCCAGCGCAAGGGGTGTTCGGACAGAGGCATCTCCTTGGAGTCGGTCGTCGACTCGGCGTCCACGAGCCGGGTGAACGCCTTCAGAGCGCGCACCTCGCGGAGTTTCTTGACCAACATGGGGCCGGTGACGCCGAGCGGATCGAGCACGCTCTGGTCGCCCAGTGGGGTCTCGCAGACGAACTGCTCCTCACGGGTGTGCTCGCTCTCGTCGTTGCCCGCGCGTAGACGCTCGTACTCCTTGTTGCGAAGGGCTCGGTAGCGGTGGTCGAAGGTGGGGGTCGACTCGCCGTCGGGGTCCTCCTCGCGCTCCGCGTCGAGCAGCGTCATCACGTCGTCCAGCGGTACGGGACACTTCCCCTTGAAGACACCTTTGAGGTAGATCTCGACGTGGTCGCGCTCGTCGTACTCACGAAGCGCGTCCCAGTGTTCGGCGAGTGGATCCGCGCGGCCGTCGCTCCACGGCGGGATGGAGAGCGCAGACTTCAGCACCGGCTGCCATACCGCAGACGAACCGCGCTGCAACGTGCGCAGGGGAAGTCCGCACTCCTTGGCAGGGGCGGACGAACCGAGCCACGGACGGGGCCCTCGGCACTTGAGGCCCAGGTCCTTGAGAGCGTTCCTGCGGAAGGAACCCTCCATCGAGACCTCGGGAGCCTGTCCACAGGTGCAGGAGACCAGGATGGAGCGGAGCGAGGAGGTGTGCCCGGACATACGCAACTTGAGCTTTCCTCCGCACTGTGCCGTCGGCGATGCGCCTCGGTCCTTGGAGCGGTGCACCCACTGCCAGTACGGAAACTCGCCGAGATGTCCGGCCTCGCACGCGACGACGAAACGGGAGGGGACCAGGTCGACGTCACACGTGCCGCAGACACTTCTACCCGCGGGCGGGTTGAAGTCGCGGTGCCGCTGCAGGTCATTGCATTCCGGGCAGAAATGCATCAAGGGGAAGCGACGGACGCGGAGACCGTCCTTGCTGGTGTCGTCGGAAGCCGGCGGCAGCCGGAAGTAGTCGACGTCCAGCAGCCGAGCCAGTCGCCGTTCGTGGATTCGGGGGGATTCATCACGACTCCAGCTCTGCTCGGCCTCGTCGAGCCCCGAGACGATGAAGGATTCGTGATCAACGGCGATGAGCGAGCCGACGCCGTACGTGGTGATCGCCTGGGCACGACGGACCGCACCCCGCCGGGGAAAGTTGTGGACGGGTGCGGCACCGTTCGTACCGGTCCGGCGACGGCGGGCGGGCGGCGGGGTCATCGGGTTCCCTCCATGAACAGGGCGGTCTCGGCGTCGACGTCACGCAGGCTCCACAACGTGGACCATGCGTTCACGTCCTCGGACTCGTCGTCGTACGCCTTCAGCAGCGAAGGAGTACGACGGCCCCTCTGGGGCTCGAACAGCAGGCCGCTGTGGATGTCGGCTTCCTCGCACCACCACTCGACGAACTCGTCGAAGGCCTGGGACACGGCGTCGCTCTCCTCCGGCATGACCGCCTCGACGCGCTCCAGGAGGATGGACTTGATGCTGCTTCGGAGCACGTCCTCGTAGGACTCCACCTGGCCGGCGCCTTCGTTGGGGCGGGCGGCGGGGATCATGATGCGGGCGAGGGCGACGATCACGGCGTGCAGGCCCCGGTCACGGGCGCGGGCGGAGAACGGAGTGACGGAAGTGGACTCGACTTCGCGGTACAGGGCCGAGTGGAAATGCTGGAAGCTCTCGTAGTGGGAACGATCCCGGGATCGTGTCGAGTTGAGCATGACCGCGACCAGACCGGGGTGCGCGCGGCCGACCCGGCTGGTGGCCTGGATGTACTCGGCGGTCGTCTGCGGCTGGCCCATCACGGCCATGAGACCGAGGCGGTCCACGTCCACACCGACCGCGATCATGTTGGTGGCCAGGAGGACGTCCACGGCGTCGTGGTCGGGCCACCGTTTCTCGATGCCCTTGAGACGGGTGGGGATCTCGCTGGCGTCGATACGGCTCGTCAGCTCCGAGTAGTTGGCGACCGAGCGGACCTCCACCCCCTCGCGCGCGGCTAGCACTTCGAGGTAGGCCACCACGTCGTCATGGACCTGGAGTTCGGCCGCGGACAGCAGTCGGAGGCTGTTGAAGTAACCGACGAGGCTCCAGTACGCGTCGCGCACCTCGTCCTCGGTCTTCGCCTGCTTGGCCCGGTGCAGCAAGGTGGCGTAGGTACGGATCAACAGGGTGGACTGGCTGGTGCCGGGGGCCAGGAGGCCGACGTAGCGTCGGCTCGCCTTCTCCTCGCGCGGTGTCTCCACGGCGAACCAGGAGTCGCGGGCATCCAGGCCCGCCGGCGGGAACTGCCGTACCTTGCGGGCGAAGAGGTGGCGTCCCTGGTCGGCGGCGCGACGGATGGTCGCTGTGGAGGCGATCACCTTGGGCCGGTCGGCGAGGGCGTCCACGGCGGTCTCGTACAGGCCGGTGAGAGTGCCAAGTGGCCCGGAGATCAGGTGCAGCTCGTCCTGGACGATCAGTTCCGGGGGAGGGGTGCCGTCGGCCGGGTCGTCGCGGTTGAAGAGCGCGGAGGTGGCCGGACGCCACGGCATCGAAGCGAACTTGTCCACGGTCGCGATCACCAGGGTCGGCCGTGCGTCGTACACCGCCTCGTCGATCAGGTGGACGGGGAGGCCGTCGTTGAAGTCGCAGTCCACGCCGGGGCATCGGACGTACATCCGCTTTGCGTCCTCGTCGACTTCGTAGTTCCGTGCGTCGAGGCGGGTCCCACACCAGGGGCAGGCGTGCAACTGGACAGGATTCTCCGTGGCGAGGCGCTTGTCGAGGTTCCTCCGCAGTTCATCGAGCTTCAGGCCGGCAGCGGCCAGCGTGTTGGGGGTGGCGGAACGCCCCACCCACATTCCGACGGAGAACTCCTCATGGCCCAGTTCGGGTGTTCGGCGTCGCATCTGCTCCATGGCGCAGAGCAGAATCGCCGCTCGCTCGAACTGCTGGAGGGTGAGCAGCCGCAGGGTGTAACGCATGAGGACGGTGACTCCACCGCCGTCCGCACCCTTGCGGATGCGACGCAGGAACGACGTGAGGGCGATCAATCCGAGATAGGCCTCTGTCTTGCCACCACCAGTGGGGAACCACAGCAGATCGGACACCTGCCGGTCGTCGTGCGCAGGGTCGTCGATGCCGGCCAGGCAGAGCAGCAGGAACGCGATCTGGAACGGGCGCCAGCGACCGGCGGCCGGGACGGGGGAACCCACCCGGCCCTCCTTCACCCACTTGCTTCGGGCGCGCTGGTCCGCCATGGCGTGGTTGGCGTGGCGGAACGCGCGCATGAGGTCGGGCTTGGTCCGCAGCAGCTCGATGCCTTCACGGATACGGTCGAGTGCCTCGCGGCAGGCGCTCACCTGGTCCCGGGCGGGCTTTTCGTGGTTGGTGCCCGTCAGCGCGTCCGCCTCGGCCGACTTACGGTCGATCCAGTGTTCGTATCCCGTGGCCAGCCCTGCCAGTGCGGCCAGGACCTCGGCATCGGACCGTTCGGCCAGCCCCAGCATCGACAGTGCCGAGCTGTCGATCTCCGGGTTGGAGTCGGTCAGCAGCACCTCCACCGTAGGCACGAACTGGCTGCGCACTTCGGGGACAGCAGGCGTTTCGGCCTCGGTCATACCGATCGGCTGGGGAGTCCAGTCCCACTCGGCGGCGCATCCGTGTCCGACCGCGAAGGTCGGGGCGTGGCGGTGCAGCAACCGACTGGTCGCGATCTCCGGGTCAGGGGCGGCGGCCGGGGCCGGACGCTCGACGAAGGCAGTGGAGCCGTCGGCGGCGCGGACCCTCAGACCGCACTGGAACAAAGAGAAGGCGTCCTGAAGATCCCGCTCGCTGACCTTCTGCCTATTGATCAGTGTGACCGTGACCGTGACCGTGTCGTTGGCCGGATCGTGGGGCCGGACGTTGACATGCAACGCGGCCTCCGGGGTGAGTTCGATCGTCTTCCTCGGATCCGGTCGGGTCACGTCGATGTGCTGGTCGGGGAAGACGAGTTTCCTGCGCCGCCACTGCTCTCGCTGGTCGGCGGTGGTACGTGCCTCGGCGCGGCGGGCCGGGACGGGCTTGCCGTCGGCGTCGGTGGGTTCGTAGACAGCCGCGTGGGCGGCGACCACGATGACACTGCTTATGGTCGGGCGGACTGCGAAGGTGAGACCCATCGAGGAAGGACGCCTGTCCCCCGAAGCGCCGACCTCCTGTGCGGTGCCGGACTCCTCGACGTCTTCCCGGGTGAGCAGAGGGGCGGCATCCAGGCCTTCCTGCTCGGCCGCGTCCTCGTCCTTCCGTTCCTTCGCGGCCCTGTCCGCGGCACGCGGATACAGCACACCGGTCAGGTAGCGGTCGATTGGCGCGTCCTGGGTGAGTACCTCGTCACGATCGTCCGCCTCGGCATCCATTGCGGGGCCGAGGAGTTCGCGGCGGAGCCCCACCAGGAGCTCCTCGTCCCGGACCCGGTAGTGCTCCGAGTGCGGGTCTGCCACCTGCGTCATGCGCGCTGCTCCTCGTAGTCGTCGGCTCTCCGGTACCGGCCGATGCCGGTGATCCGCGGGGCGATCCACACGCCTCGCTCACCAAGTCCGGCGTTCGTGCCGGCGGCGGTGCTGCCTGTCACGGTCTCCAGGGTGTCGATCCGCAGGTCGTGGATCTCGTCGGGCCACCAAGGGTCCCAGGTGCGGTTGACCTTCTGTACCTGGAAAAGATCCTCGCGGAACCGCTGCGAGGCCTCCCCGATCTCCTTGCCGTCGTGCATCAGGGCGTACGGCGGGCTCTCGACCTCGCTCATCGGCAGGTCGTGCCGCTTGCGCAACAGCACCTCCTGGCCGGGCTGCACGTGTTCCAGGAGATACGCCTGGGTGGCGACGGCATCGCCCTGGTGACCGGGTGGGTCGTTCCGGCACACGTCGCCCGAATCGGCGACGATCCCGTACCTGTCGTACGACCGCCACGACCCGAGGTAGCGTCGGCCGTGACGCCGCCCCCCCGCACGCTTGAAGTGCGGAAGCTCGGGTGGGGCCACGTGGTACAGATCCTGGCGGGCACGCGTCATGGCCACGTACAGGGCGCGAGCTTCTGCGGGAAGGTCCAATTCGTCCTGGTGCCGCTTGTGCAGTTCCGCGACGGGCGGTGGCGTAAGGACGATCACCCGGTCGAACTCCAGGCCCTTGGCCCGGTGCACCGTCGAGACGACGATGCGGGCGTTCTCCGGGTCAGCCGCTTCGTCCGGGAACCTGCCGTCGGCGACTGCGCGGCGCAGCCGGTCCAGATCGAGCACCCCGCGTCCCGCTCCGCGTGCGACCCTACGCAGCACCGGCCACAGGGCGGTGCCGTCAGGCTCGTAGGGCTGAGGGATCTCCGAGAGGAGAGTGCGGAACCGATCCTCGGTGAGGCCGGTCGCCTCCGTGCGACGCAGCAACTCCGCCACCCAGTAGGGCACCG
Source organism: Streptomyces sp. NPDC007162 (assembly GCF_040634175.1). Taxonomy (NCBI): domain Bacteria; kingdom Bacillati; phylum Actinomycetota; class Actinomycetes; order Kitasatosporales; family Streptomycetaceae; genus Streptomyces; species Streptomyces sp. NPDC007162. The sequence goes on along the minus strand of NZ_JBEYFC010000317.1, from coordinate 387 downwards.
GACGCTCTTCCAACGGGCGCCGCAGCCGGTGGTCGATGCCGTGGGCGTGCAGCAGGCCGGAGACCACGAGGGCCTGCTGGTTGTCACGGGTGAGGATGGCGCAGGTGTCGGAGACATCTCGCAGGCCCTCCAGGGTGAACTCGTCATCGAGGGCGCCCATGCCGTTCGCCGGATCCAGGAGAAGATCGCGCAGTTCCTCGTAGAGCCTTCCGGCTTCGCCCTTATCGGTGACCTGCTGGAGAAGAGGGCCGTGCGCCAGAGCGACCCGGGCCTCGGCCGTGGTCGCCCGGAAGTTCCTCGTGAGGCGGTGGAGTCGGTCGCCGAAGCGTACGGGGACGCGGTGGGCGTCGAGTTGCCGGCCGGGGGCGTCGAGTCGCCCTGCGGGGT
>NZ_JBEYFC010000316.1:0-10553 GCF_040634175.1 Streptomyces sp. NPDC007162 | reverse complement strand
CACGGAAATCACCCTCTCCTCCTGACCCCTCAATGAAGATCAGGATGATCAGACGATCGCGAGGTGGGTCACCGTTGATCCGCCGTTCAGCGGTCCGTTTTCACCCGTCGCCGAGACAACACTTGGGGGCTTGCGTCGAGGCCCGCTTCGGGCCGCTGCGGCAGTTCACCCTGGCTAACACGCATCATCCGAACCACACGATGCAGACCCGGGCCCTGCACGCCGAGAAGGGCCTTCGCTGGGGAAGCCGCCCCCGCTCGTTGCCTGATCAAGCAGCCTAGCGCGCCGCCTGCTCGAGTCCACCGGCACGGAGGGCGTCCTCGATCTCGCCGAGCTTCGCTGACGACAAGACTCCCACCTGCTCGGTCAGATCTTCCTGGGCCAGCGTGACCAGCCAAGTGCATGGGACAAGACCGGGACGTGGCAGCGCCACTCGAAGGACGCCCTCGACAGGCAGTCCCTCGGGCGCCCCCACTGCCACTTCGACGGCCACACCGCTGATCTCGGTCCCCGCAGGAGCGACGACCTGCATCGCTCGGAACCCGGACGCTTCGTCTCCTGACAGCAGTACCACCGGCCGCCGCTCGTCAAAGTCCGCCAACCAGACCTCACCGCGCTGCATGTGCCCTCCCGACGCAGGATCGCGGGGGAACCTTGCACGCCCCGGACCGAACACCTCATTGCCGACCGTAATCCAACCAGTCCAGCGGTCGCAGCGGCCAGCGAACCCGGTGAACCTGCGCGCTCACAGCCCTAGGCCAGTGCTCGGCGGAGAGATCATCATGTGGGAATGACTGAGAACCGATCCACTGTGGCACCGACTGTGGTGCGGCTCGCTGAGTACACGAAGGCGGACCAGGAGGAGATCCTTGGCATCAGCGATGATCCCTTCGGTATCGCCTGGGCCGGTTTGACCTGGCTGCCGAAAGAAGAGCACTTCGGCATCCGGCACGACGGCCGCCTCGTGGCACACGCCGGCCTGCTGCGACTGCCTGTTGCGATCGGCGACGCCGAGACAGAGGTGGTGGGCGTCGGCGGGGTGGCCGTCTCACCCGGCATGCAAGGTCAGGGCCTCGCTCGCCTCGTCGTCACAGCTGCCCTGGAGCACGCCCGAACGATGGGTCCTCAACACGCACTCCTCTTCTGCCGGCCTCCCCTCGTGTCGCTCTACCAGCGCCTCGGATGGCACCCGCTCCACAAAGACGTACTCGTCGAACAACCCGAAGGCCGCCTCGTGACCATGCCGCTGCGGACCATGGTGACGCCCCTGCGCGACGACGCCCGGTGGCCCTCAGGGCCAGTACGGCTGTCCTCACTCCCTATGTGACGGACCCCCTGTAGCAAAAGCCGCGCAGCGCGGCGTTCCGGGCGGACGCCGTGCGCCGTCAGTCCTTGCCGCGCCCCGTCAGGGCGTCCCTGATCCGGTCCACCATGCCCGTGCCGGGGGCCAGCAGCTTGTTGGCCGGCGGGGTGTCAGGAGCCGACGGGTGCGGCCGGGTGGGCGCCGTCTTCTTGGCCTGGCGGACCTTGTCACCCAGCTTCATCAGCTCCTCTTCGGAGGCCGCCGACCGCAGCCGGGGGAAGAGGTTGTCCTCCTCGTCGCGGACGTGGCTGCGGATCTCGGTCATCAGCTCACCGATGAGCCGGTCGAACTCCGGATCGTCGGCACCGACGGCTTCGAGCGCCTTCATCGTCCGTTCGGCCTCGGCGTGGTCCTCGATCTCCTTGTCGGCGACCGTGTCACCGTCGGACAGGAACTCGCGCACGGCCGGGTAGAGGTACGCCTCCTCGGCGACCGAGTGCCGCACCAGCTCGATCACGGCCTGGTCGGCGTACTTCTTGCGCTGCTTGTCCCCCGGGCTCAGGGCCGAACAGCTCCTCGACCTCGCGGTGGTCGGTGGTCAGTTCCGCGATGACGTCCCCGCCGTGTCCCATGGGCGTTCCCTTCTTTCACGCTGCGCCGTCCGGAATGCCTCGACCGTGTGTCCACGGCCCCGCGCCCGCAAACCGGGCGGGCATTCGGCGCATCCGCTCACCGCGTGGCACCCAGTGGGCGGCACTGCGATGGAATGCCGTCTGTGGGGTACGCCTGTTCTGACCCGGGTCCACACGTCGTCGAGGGGGCGTGTGCTGCTGTCCCGAAGCAGAGCACGGCTGAAGCAGAGGGCCCGGCTTGACGAAGGAGCAACGGCATGGCGAGTGAACAGCCCGACGGCATTGCAGGACGCGACAGGTCCTTGGCGCTCCCGGTAGCGGAGCAGGCAGGCTGGGACGAGGTCGACGTGCGGGCGGTGGACACTGTACGGCTGCTGGCGGCCGACGCGGTGCAGAAGGTCGGCAACGGGCACCCTGGCACCGCGATGAGCCTCGCACCTCTGGCCTACCTGCTGTTCCAGAACGTCATGCGGCACGACCCGGAAGACGACCAGTGGCTGGGACGGGACCGGTTCGTGCTGTCCTGCGGGCACTCCAGCCTGACCCTGTACATCCAGCTCTACCTGGCTGGCTACGGCCTGGAGCTGTCGGACCTGGAGGCGTACCGGACCTGGGGCTCCGCCACTCCCGGCCACCCCGAGCACCGGCACACCCGCGGAGTGGAGATCACCACCGGACCGCTGGGCCAGGGCCTGGCCAGTGCGGTCGGCATGGCCATGTCGGCCCGCCGCGAACGCGGACTGCTGGACCCCGACGCGGAGCCGGGCACCAGCCCCTTCGACCACCACGTCTACGTCATCGCCTCCGACGGCGACCTGATGGAGGGCGTCGCCAGCGAGGCCGCCTCCCTGGCCGGCCACCAGCAACTCGGCGACCTCACTGTCTTCTACGACTCCAACCACATCTCCATCGAGGACGACACCGACGTCGCCTTCAGCGAGGACGTACCCGCCCGCTTCGCCGCCTACGGCTGGCACGTGCAGACCGTCGACTGGACCGGCACGGGCAGTTACGTCGAGGACGTCGACGCGCTGCTGGCCGCCACACGGGCCGCGAGGGAGGAGACCGGCCGCCCGTCGCTGATCATGCTGCGCACCCTGATCGGGTGGCCTGCCCCGAACAAGCAGAACACCGGCAAGGCCCATGGCTCCGCGCTGGGCGAGGACGAGGTCGCCGCCACGAAGAAACTGCTGGGCTTCGACCCCGGCGCACACTTCACCGTCGAGGACGAGGTCCTGGCCCGTACCCGGCAGGCGGCTGAGCGCGGCCGGCAGGCGCACGCGGCATGGGACGAGACGTTCACGGCCTGGCAGGAGGCCAATCCGGAGCGCGCCGCGCTGCTGGACCGGCTGCGGAAGCAGGAACTGCCCGACGGCTGGACCGACGCGCTGCCCGTCTTCCCTGCCGATACCAAGGGAATGGCCCCCCGGGCCGCTTCCGGCGAGGTCCTCAGTGCGCTCGCGCCGGTCCTGCCGGAGCTGTGGGGAGGATCGGCCGACCTGGCCGGAAGCAACAACACCACCATGGACGGCGAGCCGTCCTTCCTTCCCGCCGATCGCCAGACCAAGGACTGGAAGGGCGGCCCCTACGGGCGGACCCTGCACTTCGGAATCCGCGAGCACGCCATGGGCGCGATCCTCAACGGCATCGCCCTGCAGAGCCTGACACGCCCCTACGGCGGCACCTTCCTGACCTTCTCCGACTACATGCGCCCCGCCGTACGCCTGGCCGCCCTGATGCAGCTGCCCGCGACCTACATCTGGACCCACGACTCCATCGGCCTGGGCGAGGACGGTCCCACCCACCAACCCGTCGAACAGCTCGCCGCGCTCCGCGCCATCCCCGGCCTCGACGTCGTGCGGCCCGCCGACGCCAACGAGACCACCGCCTGCTGGCAGACCATCCTGGAGCACACCGACCGGCCCGCCGGCCTGATCCTGTCGCGACAGAACCTGCCCGTCCTGGACCGCGGCAACGGCGAATACGCCCCGGCCCGGGAAGCGGCCCGGGGCGGTTACGTCCTGGCGGACGCCGTCGACGGAGCACCCGAGGTGATCCTGGTGGCCACCGGCTCCGAGGTCCACATCGCCCTTGAGGCCCGCACCCTGCTGGCCGCGGAGAACCTCGCGGTGCGGGTGGTGTCGATGCCGTGCCGGGAGTGGTTCGCCGCCCAGCCGCAGAGCTACCAGGACTCGGTCCTGCCACCCTCCGTCCGGGCCCGAGTCAGCGTCGAAGCCGCTGTGGCACAGGGATGGCGCGAGATCATCGGCGACGCCGGGCAAGTCGTCAGCCTGGAACACTACGGCGCCTCCGCCAACTACCAGCGCCTCTACACCGAGTTCGGCATCACTCCCGAAGCGGTCGCCGCCGCTGCCCGTGACAGCATCAGCGACGCCCAGCGCACCGTCCGCCCCGGCGGCCAACAGCACACGTCAGCACCCACCGAAGGCGGTACTGGCGACCTCCCGTAGATCTTCATCCCCGCACCGGTGAGGTTTCGACCTTGTGCAGGGGTCGTCAGCAGAGTTGCGACTGGGTTTGTTCGGCGAGCTTCACGTGGGCCTGCAGGACGGGCAGGTCCTTGCGGGCCTCGCTGATCACCTGCTGGTTACTGCCGCTGGAGATCTCCTTCTTTGCGTCTGAGACCTTCACCGCCGGCAGCACGGACAGCGGCACGGCGCAGGACGTCAGGAAGCTCCGCATCTCCTCCGACCTGCCCACGGTCAAGGGCGCGAAAGCCGAAGCATCCGGCGTCGACGTCATCGCTCAGGACGGCAAGACCTACCTGAACTCAGTGGGCGACCAGTTCCTCGCCGCGGGCACGTCCCGGCCGATCACCGTGCTGGCCCCGGCTCATCTGCCGCGTGAGTACCCCCTCGACGGCCTGAGGGCCACGCGTCTGCCCAACCACTGATCACACTCCACGGGGCAACGCCTGCCGCCGCGCACCCGAACATGCAAGGCATCGCCTTGCGCGTCCCCAACCGTCACCTTTCAACGGAGGCCCCACGTGAGTCTGACTGTCGCCCGGACGTCCGCCGGGCAACCGGCTCCCGGCTATGCGCGGTATCTCTTCCACATCACCTGAGGAAGAAGAACGCCGGTTGCGTCTCCAAGGCGCCGCTGCTGCCTATCGCTCGCGGGCCGCCGCGGCACACGGGGAACGGGACAGCCAGCGCGGGGGTACTGCGGTGGGAGCGCCGGACTCGATCGCTGGTACGGACGCTCCGTCGTGGCGCGTCCGCGCGATCAGTTCAAGTTCGCGGAGGGGTTACGAGCGCCGTCGCAGGCCGTGTGTTCCCCTTCGGCCGGCGCACCAGCCCCGCCGGCGGTGGCCACACGGTCGACGGAGCCCTGCGGCACCGCGCTGGTGGAATTGTCGGCGATCATGATGGTGACTGCTTCGCTCGTGGTGACATGGACCGGCAGGATCGTGTCGACACCGGTGAGGACGAGCATCCGCATCAAGCGGTCGGGGACGGCGGCGAGTCTGATCGCACCGCCCACCGCCTGGGCGACGTGCCAGAGACCGATGAGCGCGCTCAGACCGGCGGAGTCGCAAAAACCGACCTGTGACAGGTCCAGAACCAGGTGCGGAGACCCCTGCTCGATGATCATCGAGGCGTCGCGGCGCAGGGTCTCCGCGGTGCGCATGTCCACGTCCCCGGCGACCGTGGCGATCGCGAGGCCGGGACGGGGTTGCTGGACGGTCAGCTGCAGCGTGTCGGTCACGTCGGTCATCACTCCTGGCCGAAGTGTTCGGGCGCGGCGGCGGTGTGGGCGGTGGCAGCGACACTGCCGTCGGGCATGGTGTGAGGGTGGGGAACGGACAGGGCCAGCAGCGCCACGTCGTCGCCGGCTCCGTCGGGCAGCGAGGCCAGCAGGGTGATGCCGTCCTCGACCAGGGAGGTGGCGGTGACGGGCCCGGTGCGCTGGTGGAGGAAGCCGGTCAGGCCGTCGTCCCCGAGCATGGCGCCATCGGCGGTGCGGGCCTCGGTCAGCCCGTCGGTGTAGAGGAACAGACTTTCCCCGGCCGTTAGGGAGAACGTGGTCTGGGCGAAGGGCGCCTGGGGAAAGGCGCCGACGAGCATCCCGCCCTTGGGGCGTACGGCCCGCACCCAGACGGCGCCGCTGTCGTCGGGGCGTACGTGGTAGGCCGGCGGGTGGCCGCCGGTGGCGAGGGTGACGGTGAAGCCGCCGTCCTCCCGGGGCTCCAGGAGGCCGAAGACGACGGTGCAGAAGCGGCGGCCGGCGGTGACGTCGGTGAGCAGCATGGTGTTGAGCGCGCTCAGCACGGTGACGGGGTCGGCGTCGATCTGGGCCGCGGCGCGCAGGGTGTGGCGGGCCAGGGCGGTGACGGTCGCCGCCTCGGGGCCTTTGCCGCACACGTCACCGAGGAAGAACGCCCACCGGCCGCCGTCGAGGGGGAAGACGTCGTAGAAGTCGCCGCCCACGTCGTGGGCGGAGGCGGTGCGGTAGTGGCAGGCCAGCTCCAGGCCCGGCACCACGGGAAGGGCCGGGGGCAGCAGGGTGCGCTGGAGGGTGGAGGCGAACGCAGCGATGGCGGCCTTGTCCTGCTCCGCCTTCTCCCGCGCCGCCCGTTCCGCCTCGGCCCGCGCCCGCTCCGCTTCGGCGTGCCGCCTCTCCGCTTCCCGGCGGGCCTGCTCGTCGCGCAGTGCGCGCAGCGCCGACAGCCGCAGCTCCATCTCGTCCAGCACGATCGCGGCGAGATCGGCCAGGGTGGCGGTGTCCTCCTCGGTGATCGAGCGCGGCCGGGTGTCGAGGACGTTGACCGTTCCCAGCTTGTGCCCGTCGGGGGTGATGATCGGTGCGGCGGCGTAAAAGCGCACCCCCATCTCCCCGGCGACCAGCGGATTGTCTGCCGCGACGGGGTCCTTGAGGGTGTCGGGGATGACCATCGTGTCATCACGCAGGATCGCCGAGCCGCACAGGCCCGGATCACGGCCGATCTCCGCGACACCTTCCAGGCCGTGGGCGGCCTTGAACCAGATGCGGTCGGTGTCCACGATCGTGACGGTTGCCACCGGCACGTCGAAGAGCCGGGCAGCCATCGCCGCCACCCGGTCGAACGCCCCGTCGGGCGGAGTGTCGAGGATGTCGTAGCGGCGCACCGCCGCGATCCGGGCCGCCTCCGCATCGGGGTCGGGGACCAGCTCGGGGCGGCGCCCGGGAGCCGGGTCGGTGGCCGACGCCTGCTGCATCATCGGCTTTCCTCTCCGTCGATGGGCTGTCGCCGTGAACGGCACGATCCGACGCAGCCTAAATCGACCACACGCCCGAACGCCAATGCCGCCGTCGGACGGGCCCCGGTCGCGGTCTGCCGTGCGATGTGCCGGGTCAGCGTTGGTGGGAGGGCCCTACGGCGGGGTCTGACTCAGGTGAGTGCTGACCGCGGTGTCCTGATCACACTGTGCCGACCGCTGGCGAGGGGGCGGTGCGTCGCTGGTCAGAGCTGACCGGGCTGCGGCCGGGCCGTGGGTCCATGGGGCGAGAGACGCTCGACAGGCCCTTATGAAGAACATGCTCGCATCAGCGGCCATCGAACAGCGGCCCGAATCCGGGGTGCATGAAGGTGCCTCACCCGCACGCGTGCGGGACAGCACGTCGCGCAGGCCGCTCCCCTCACTCCGCCACCGAACCGACGCGGCACGAGCGGGCCGGCTCGATCGTCTGCGCTGCTCCCCGCCGTAACATCCATGTTTGTCACCGTGGCGTCCAATCGCCCTGCAGGGGCAAGCGCTGAAGGGTCAGGCTTCCGAAACGCCGTCAGCTCGGAGCATGCCGCCGAGGGGCGAGAAGGGTCGGTCGGGCCTTCTCACGGTGGACCGCGTGGGCGATGGCGCGCGCCTCGATGCCCGCCTGGCGGAGAACCCCCGTGAGGGGATTGGTGTAGCCGGCGAAATACAGGCGCGGGGCTTCGGGATGGGTTTCCGCGCCTGCGACGAGGGGGAGTCCGTCCTCGTCGAGTACGCCGAGGGATCCCACCAGGTCGTGGAGGTTGGTCCGGTACCCGGTGGCGGCGATGACCGTGTCGGGCCGCAGTAGGGTGCCGTCGGCCAGTACCACGTCGGGCCCGTCGAATGCCTGGACGGCCGGGACCGGTTCGACCCGCCCGGACCGCACGGCATTCACGAAGCCGTGGTCAAGCACCGGGTTGACCCCCTCGCGGGCGTTACGGGTGTACAGGCCCGTGCGGGGCCGTGGCAGTCCCCGCGAGGTCAGGTCGGGTACCGCGACACGTTGCGTGAGCAGGGAGCTGCGGTCGCGCCACGCCAGCGGGAGGGCTTCCGTCAGCCGGCCGACCGCGTGCCATCGGGCGCTGGCGCGGGGCAGGATGTTGGGCGGAGTACGGACTGAGATCTGTACCCGTGCGGCTCCGGCCCCGGCGAGGACGGCGGCGATCTCGGTACCGCTGTTGCCGGTGCCGACTACCAGGACGTGTTGCCCGCGGTAGGGCGCCGGAGAGCGGTAGCGGGCCGAGTGCAGCAGCGTGCCGGTGTAGGACGAACGCCCGGGCCAGTGGGGGACGTTCGGGGCGTGGCAGCGGCCGGTGGCAACCACGACCGCGTCGGTGGGGATGGGGCCGTCCGGGGTGTGGACCAGCCAGCGGGGACCCGAGCCTGGCTCGGCGCGCTGGATGCGCAGTACCGGGGTGGTCAGCCGGACGTTGAGCCGGTGGTGGGCGGCGTAGCTCTCCAGGTAGCGCACGTAGTCGTCGCGGCTCACCCACGGGCCGGCCTGGCGCGGTACGGGCAGGCCGGGGAGTTTCGAGGTGCCGAGGGTGGTGTGCAGGCGCAGGTGGTCGTATCGCTGCGCCCAGCTGGCTCCTACGCGGTCCGACCGTTCGAGGATCACGGTCGGTACGTCGAAGCGTTTCAGTAGCGCGGCGGCCGCCAGGCCGTGGGGGCCGGCTCCGATCACAATCGTGGGAGCGCTGAAGTCTCGCTGTGGTGTCGGGGGCATCGATCACTACAACGGCAGACCGCGGCGCACGTCACGCCTGACTGGCGGGTGTGGAACATCGAGCCAGCGCCGTTACACCGGCCGGTATGCAGTCGTTGGGCATCGGGCGGCAGCGCGCCGCCCCGCACGACGGGCCCGGCACGCCCGGTCCGGACCGTCCGGGCCGGCACGTCCGGGCCGGACCCGGCTGAGCCGTCATGAGCCGGGCAGGCCGACGGACGTGAGCCTGCGCGGACCCCGCCACCGTGGCGGGCTTTCCTGCGGGCCGGCTCGCTCCACCGATCTTTCAAGGGGCTCATGTGCAGGCAGTAATCACGCGACACCGGCCACGGCTGCTGATCAGCGGAGTCTGCAAGGCGTACGGCCGCAGGCAGGTCCTGCGCGACGTGGACCTCGACGTGGCCGCCGGGACGCTGGTCGGAGTCGTAGGCGAGAACGGCGCGGGGAAGAGCACTCTGCTTGAGGTCGCCGTAGGACACCTCGCACCCGACCGCGGAACGGTGACACGGACCGGGGCAGTGGGGTACTGCCCGCAACGGGCGGTGTTGAACGACGCATTCACCGTCGGACAGCATCTGCGGCTGTTCCGGACGGCCTACCGGCTGCCGACCCTGGAACGTGCCGACGAGCTGATGGAACTGCTGGCACTGAGCGACTGCCGACGACAGCAGGTCGGCGAACTCAGCGGTGGAACACGGCAGAAGCTGAACCTGCTGATCGCTCTCATGCACGATCCTCAGCTGCTTGTCCTGGACGAGCCCTACCAGGGCTTCGACTGGGACACCCATCAGCGGTTCTGGACCCTGGCCGCCGACCTGCGTGATCGAGGCCGGTCGATCATCGTGGTGTCTCACCTGCTGCACGACCTGCACCACTTCGACGCGATCGCTCACCTGCGCCAGGGCCGTCTGCACTTCGAGGAGACCGTCCGATGAGGCTCTCCTGGACGGCATTCACCCAACTGCTGCGCTGCACTCTGCTGGGCCACCTGCGCAACCGGCTGGCCCTCGTTCTGGCGGTCGCGTTCATCCCCGTCTGGATCACCGTGGCACGCCTGTGCACCTCCGACCAAGTGGTGCGCATCTCGCTGGACACCATCAGCGCCCCTGTCTCCGCCCCGGCCGGCCAGGTGGGGCAGGTGGCCAGTGCGCTGGGTGCAGTCACCATGGTCGCGGGCTTCATCACATTCACCGAGACCTTTCTGTCCCGGCAGTTGGACCGCCGTCTGCTGCTGGCCGGCTATCCCCGGCTGCCGATGTTGATGGCGAAGCTCGCTGCCATCGCCCTCACCGCCGCCGCGCTGGCCTTCTACACCACGATCCTGCTGTGCATCTCCCTGCCCGTTCGCCACGCGGCACCCCTGGCGCTGGCCCTCGCGGGCGCCGGCCTCGCCTATGGCGGCATCGGCCTTCTGCTCGGCTCCCTCGTCCGCGGCGAGTTGGAGGGCTTCTTCCTCATCATCATGCTCAGCCTGGTCGACACCGGCCTGCAGAATCCCGTCTTCAACACGCTCATGGATGTGGCGGGCGTGTCCGCGCTTCCCCTGTACGGCGTGACCCAGCTGGCGCTGAGCTCAGCTCTCACCCCGCACATCCCCTGGTCCTACGACCTGCTCACACTGACCTGGGCCGGGG
>NZ_JBEYFC010000315.1:0-10639 GCF_040634175.1 Streptomyces sp. NPDC007162 | reverse complement strand
GAGCACCGTGTCGTACGCGCTGAGCGGCAAGCGCCCGGTCTCGGACGACACCCGGAGGAAGATCCAGCAGGTCATCGACGAGCTGGGCTACCGCCCGAACGCCAGCGCCCGGGCGCTCGCCAACGGCCGGACGAACACGATCGGCCTGGTCTTCCCGCCGGCCGGCAACCACTACACCGGAATGCAACTGGACTTCATCGGCAGTGTGGTGGAGGCCGCCGCGGTCCACGACTACGACGTGCTGCTCTCACCGAGCGGTGTGGACAGCGACCGCTCGTTCCAGCGGCTGCTGGGGGAGCGGCGCGTCGACGGCGCGATCCTGATGGAGATCAGGCTGGCGGACGACCGGGTCGACCACCTGGCCGAGCTGGGCTTCCCCGCCGTCGCCATCGGCCGTACCGCCCACCCGGAAGGCGGCTGGTGGGTGGGGCTCGACCACACCGCCCTCGCGGCGGCGTGCGTGCACCACCTGGCGGACCTCGGCCATCGCCGGATCGCCTTCGTCAACCGGCCCGAGCAGCTCCTGCGGGCCGGATACGAGTCCGCGCACCGCGGCCTGGACGGCTTCACCAAAGCCGCCGCCGAGCGCGGGCTGACCGTGCGGACGTACAGCTGCGGGGACGACGCGGCATCCGGCCAGGCCTGCCTGGAACAGATCCTGCACGACGAGCCGGCCACCACCGGTCTCGTCACGCTGAACGAGGCCGCGCTGGGCGGGCTCTACCGGGGGCTCGCCCAGGCGGGCCGCCATGTGCCGCGCGACTTCTCCGTCACCGGGGTCGTCGCCGCCCGCTGGGCCGAAACGGTGACACCGCGGCTCACCGCCGCCGACGTACCGGCGGAGGAACTGGGCCGGCTCGCCGTCGACCTGCTCGTGGAGCGCCTCGACCACCCCGACGCACCGCCCCGGCACCACCTCCTCGTACCGCCGATCTCCCTACGGGCCAGCACCGGTCCGCACACGGCTTCCTGACCGCCGCCACCGTCATCGCCGCCACCGTCACCGTCTCCGTCTCCGTCGCCGGGTAGACCTGCGCCCCGTTCCCTCGCCGATCGCCCACCGGCGCTGTTCGGCGTGCCCGTTCGCCTCCGACCACCCCGTGCCCCGGCACCCGCATGCCCAGAACAAAGGACCTCCCGCCATGAACAGCTCCTTCAGACACCGCCGGTTGACCGCCGCCGCTCTCACCGCGCTGGCCGTCACCGTCACCGCGACGGCCTGCTCCTCCGGCTCCGGCACCACCGGCAGCAAGGGCGCCGGCACCGGCACGTACACCATCTGGGACCCCTACCCGCAGTTCGACAGGACCTCGGCCTGGGCGAAGCTGCTCGACCAGTGCGGCACCAAGGCCGGTGTCAAGGTCAAGCGCACCGGCTTCGACACCAGCGACCTGGGCAACAAGACACTCCTCGCCGCCCAGCAGGGCAACTCGCCGGACGTCCTCATCGTCGACAACCCGGTGGTGTCGACACTGGCCGAGGCGGGCGTGCTCACCACGACCGACGAGAACAAGCTGGACACCTCGAAGGTCGACCCCAACCTGCTCGCGGCCGGCCAGTCCGGCGGCAAGACCTACGGCACGCCGATCGGCGCCAACACCCTGGCCCTCTACTACAACAAGGACGTCCTGAAGAAGGCCGGCGTGGACATCGCCTCGGTCAAGGACTGGAACACCCTCACGGCGGCGCTGGCCAAGGTCAAGAAGGCCGGCAAGAAGGGCATCACCTTCTCGGCGATCGGCACCGAGGAGGGCAGCTTCCAGTTCCTGCCGTGGTTCTGGGGCGCGGGCGCGAAGCTGACCGGACTCGACTCCTCCCAGGCCGTGTCGGCACTCGCCCTGTGGAAGGACTGGCTGAAGCAGGGCTACGCCCCGAACTCGGTCCTCAACAACACCCAGACCACCAGCTGGCAGGAGTTCGCGAGCGGCGACTACGCGTTCAGCGAGAACGGCACCTGGCAGCTCGCCAACGCCGAGAAGGCCGGCTTCGACTACGGCGTGCTGCCCGTCCCCGGCGCGACCGGAGGCAACGCCGCGGCCCCGACCGGCGGCGAGTTCGTGACCATACCGGTCCAGAAGGACACCGCCCGCTACACCACGGCACAGCGGCTGGCCACCTGCCTGACCAGCACCGCCAACCTCTACACCACCGACACCACCCTGTCCTACGTGGCCCCGACCCGCCTGGTCCAGGACAAGCAGGTCGCCGCGAACGCCGAGCTGAAGCCGTGGGTCGACGCGGTCAGGTCGGCCAAGGGCCGCACCAGTGACGACCTCGGCACCAAGTACCCCAAGATCTCCGAACAGCTGTGGAAGGCCGTCCAGTCCGCCCTCAGCGGGTCCACGTCGCCCAAGGACGCACTGACGTCCGCACAGGCCGCGGCCAAGTGACGTGAACCCGATGAAGCAGCCCCGGGCCCGCGGCGGCGAACGCCCCCGGCCCACCTCCACCCAGTGGGCCGCCTGGGCATTCCTCGCCCCAGTGACCGTCTATCTCGCCCTCTTCTACGCCTATCCGCTCTACCGCAACCTCGACCTGAGCCTGCGCGACTACACCGTCCGCTCGTTCGTCCAGGGCGACGCGCCGTTCACGGGCCTGGCGAACTACCGCACCGTCTTCGACAACCCGACCTTCACCCCGGCCCTGCTGCACACCGTCCTCTTCACCGCCGTGTGCCTGGTCTTCCAGTACGCCATCGGGCTCGCCCTCGCCGTCTTCTTCCACCAGAACTTCCCCCTGTCGGCGACCCTGCGCGCCCTGTTCCTCGTGCCGTGGCTGCTGCCGCTGATCGTCTCGGCCTCCACCTGGTCGTGGATGCTCAACAGCGACTCCGGAATCGTCAACGCCGCCCTGCACGCCGTCGGCATCGCGCCGGTGAACTGGCTGACCTCGCCGTCCTGGTCCCTGACCGCCGTGATCATCGCGAACATCTGGATCGGCGTCCCGTTCAACCTGGTCGTGCTCCACAGCGGCCTGCAGTCCATCCCGGCCGGCCTGTACGAGGCGGCCGCGCTGGACGGAGCGGGTGCCTGGCGCCGGTTCTGGTCCATCACCTTCCCGCTGCTGCGCCCGGTGTCCGCGATCACCCTGCTGCTGGGGCTGGTCTACACGCTCAAGGTCTTCGACATCATCTGGATCATGACCAAGGGCGGCCCGGCCGACTCCTCCACCACCTTCGCCACCTGGTCCTACCAACTCTCCTTCGGCAACCTGCTGCCCGCCTTCGGCCCGGGCGCGGCCGTCGGCAACCTGCTCGTGGTCGCCGCACTGGCCTTCGGCCTGGTCTACGTCCGCGTACAGAGGAAGCAGGCCCTGTCATGAGCCGCACACACCGGCGTACCCGGGTGAAGACCACGATCGGCGTCGTGCTGACCGGGATCATGCTCTTCCCGGTCTACTGGATGCTCAACGTCTCCCTCACCCGCGACCAGGACATGCGCAAGAGCCCACCGGACCTGCTGCCGCTGCACGGCACCCTGGCCGGCTACCGAGCCGTCCTCGGCGAGCAGTTGCCCTACCTCGGCACCAGCCTGGTCATCGGCCTGGGCACCGTGGCGCTGACCGTCGCCCTGTCCGCCCCCGCCGGGTACGCGCTGGCCAAGCTGCGCCCGCGCGGCGGCGGCGTCATGAGCTTCGTCCTGCTGGCCGCGCAGATGATCCCCGGCATCATCATGGCGATGGGCTTCTACGCCGTCTACCTCCAACTCGGCCTGCTCCAGTCCGTCCCCGGACTGATCGTCGCCGACTCGACCCTGGCCGTGCCGTTCGCGGTGCTGATCTTCACGGCGTTCATGTCCGGCATCCCCGGCGAACTCCTCCAGGCCGCGCAGGTGGACGGAGCGAACCCGCTGCGCACCTTCTGGTCCGTCGTGCTGCCGATGAGCCGCAACGCCGTCGTCACGGTGTCCCTGTTCGCCTTCCTGTGGTCCTGGTCGGACTTCGTCTTCGCCAGCACCCTGGTCAACGGCGGCGCCCATGAGCCGATCACCCTCGGCATCTACCACTACATCGGCAACAACAACCAGCAGTGGAACGCCATCATGGCCACCGCCGTCGTGGCCTCACTGCCGGCCGCGGTGATCCTCGTCCTCGCCCAGCGGTACGTCGCCGCCGGTGTGACCGCCGGCGCCGTCAAGGACTGAACCCGCCGGCCCGCCACCACCGGTCCGCCGCAGCCCCCTGCCTCCAGAAACGAGTCACGTCACATGACCGCCGCCCCGCCCGGCCCGGCCTTCTCCGTCCACGACATCCCGTTCAGCACCTACGGGTCCTGGTTCGACCTCTCGCCCGTGGTGGCGGAGAAGACGTACGCCGAGGACCTCCACCTCGTGTCCCACCAGAACGGCATGCACGGCGTCCTGCGCCTGGTCCCCCTGGACACCACGGCGGAGCACGACCGGGCCGAGACCAGCGTCGAGGCGACACCGGGCCTGCTCAGCTGGATCGGCGAGAGCGGACGCGTCGACCTCGCCTACGAGTCGCCGGACACCGTACGCCTGCGGGGCAGCGGCCTGGGCATCGGAGTCCTCGCCGCCGCGCGGGCACTGACCCCGTTCAGCGGCACGTACTTCTTCCACGACCCGGCGGCCGCCGGGCACGTCTTCACGTCGTACGAGACCGGGCGCCGCTACCGCGTCACCGTGCTGTCCGGCATCCTCGCCGAGGTGACCGAAGTGCAGACCCTGGGCAGCGCCGACCGCGGCGTGGCCGTGACCGCGGACGCGGGCGGGACCTGGGAGATCGCGATCGACGAACTCGACACCGCACGCCCCCCGTACGTGTCCTCGGGGACCTTCGACGACGTCGTGGAGTCCGCGCGGCGTGCGTTCGCGGACTTCGCCGACGCCGTCGCCCCCTGGCGCTCGCCCGCCACACCGGCCGCCGAACTCGCCGCCTACGTCCTCTGGTCGGCGACCGTACGGCCGGCGGGCCTGGTCACCCGGCCCGCCGTGCTGATGTCCAAGCACTGGATGGACAAGGTCTGGAGCTGGGACCACTGCTTCAACGCCCTCGCCCTTGCACCCGGTTGCCCCGAACTCGCCCTGGACCAGTTCGCGCTGCCCTTCGACCACCAGGAGGCCGCCGGCGCCCTGCCCGACTCGGTCACCCACTCCGAGGTCCTGTACAACTTCGTCAAGCCGCCCATCCACGGGTGGGCCTTCGGCCACCTGCGCCGTCTGTTGCCGGCACCGCTCCGCCAGGACCAACTGGGCGAGGTGTACGCCAGGTTGGAGCGCTGGACCGCCTTCTGGCTCACCGCACGACGGGCCCCCGGCGCCGAACTGCCCTACTACCAGCACGGCAACGACAGCGGCTGGGACAACGCCACCACCTTCGACCCGGAGCGCGTCGTCGTCACCGCCGACCTGGCCGCCTTCCTCGTGCTCCAGCTGCGCGAACTCGCCGAACTGGCCGAGGAACTGGGCAAGGAGGACGCGGCGCGCCGCTGGACGGCCGCGGCCGAGGAAACCCAGGCCGCACTGCTCGACCAGCTCTGGACCGGTGAGCGGTTCGTCGCCCGGGGAGTCGCCAGCGGGGACACCTGGAGCAGCGCCGGCCTCCTCGACCTGATGCCCATAGCGCTGGGCGAACACCTGCCCCGTGAGGTCAGCAGCGCGCTGGCCGACCGCATCAAGGCCCACCTGACCCCGTACGGACTTGCCACCGAACTGCCCACCTCGCCGCACTACCTCGCCGACGGCTACTGGCGCGGTCCGATCTGGGCTCCCGCCACCGTGCTCGTCGAGGACGGCCTGCGCCGCGCCGGCCACCAACGGCTCGCCGACGACATCAGCGCCCGGTTCCGTGTCCTGTGCGAGACCCACGGATTCGCCGAGAACTTCGACGCCGTCACCGGAACCGGCCTGCGCGACCGTGCCTACACCTGGACGGCCGGCAGCTACCTCCTGCTCGCGGCGGCACACGCCCACCGAGACGGCCACTGACCGGCCGCCTCTCGTACGGTCCCGGTCAGTCGTGGCCGTTGCGCCAGGACCAGGCGGCGATCTCGACCCGGTTCCGGGCCGACAGCCTGGCCCGGACGCTGGACAGACGGGTCTTGACCGTGGAGAGCGGCACGCAGAGCCCGGCGGCGGTCTCGGCGTTGGTGCGGCCGACGGCCACCAGCCGGACCATGTCCGGTTCGCGGTCGGTCAGCGGCTCGGTCAGCGGCACGGCGCGCCGTTGCGCGGCCGGTTTCGGGACCGGCCCGGGCTGCGCGCCGAGGTGCCTGAGCAGACGGACCGGCCCGGAGGGCGAGACCAGCGGGTCACCGGCCGCGGCGGCCCGGACGGCCTCCGCGAGGAGGGGGACCTGGTTCCTGGACCGTCGGGGCAGTGGCTCCGGAAGGAGCGGACCCGATCGGCGCCGAGCGGCGGCCGCTCGACTCGGCGGTCCGGGCGGACGCCGCGCGGTGAGACCGGTCGGCACCTCCAGCCGGCGGCGGCGCGAGCAGACCGGTACCGGCCCGCCTCGTGCTACGGCGACGTGGGCAGCTGCGGGGAGCGGAGTACCAGCAGGGTGATCTCGCTGGGGGCGAAGACCCGGAAGGGCGGGCCCCAGAAGCCGGTGCCGCGGCTGGTGTACAGGAGGGTGCGGGTGCCGTGGTGGCTGAGGCCGGCGAGGACGGGCTGGTCGATGCGGACCAGGTGGTGGAAGGGCCAGATCTGCCCGCCGTGGGTGTGACCGGAGAGCTGGAGATCGACGCCGGCGGCCGCCGCCCGGTCGATGAACTTGGGCTGGTGGGCCAGCAGCAGGACGGGAAGGTCCGGGTCGGCGCCGTGCAGGGCTCCGGCGAGATGGGCGCGGTGCCCCGCCAGGCCGGAGGACTCGGCGGTGACGTCGTCCACACCGGCGACCACGAGGGTGTCGCCGCCGCGTTCGAGCAGCAGATGGCGGTTGCGCAGCGGCTCCCAGCCCAGCTCGTCCATGAGGTCGACCCAGCCCTGGGCCTCGCTGTAGTACTCGTGGTTGCCGGTGACGTACACCCGGGCCCGGGTGGCCCGCACGGTGCCGAGTGGGACGGCTTGGGCCCGGCGGCGTTCGGCCGTGCCGTCCGCGATGTCGCCGGTGTGGCAGACCAGGTCGGCCTCCAGCGCGTTCACCGTCTCGCACACGCGTGCCGACCAGCGGGCACGATCGAGCGGACCGTAGTGGGTGTCGGTGATGAGGGCGACGCGGAGGCCGTCCAGCCCGGTACCCAGCCGCGGGAGTCGCACGTCGAGCCGGCGCACCCGTGGCACGCGGCGGGCCTCGGCGTATCCCCAGGCGAGCAGTACGGCGGCCACGCCGAGCACGGCCCACGTCACGATCCGGGCCCTGTCCTGGCTCTCGCCGAAACCGGCCACGGTCAGTGCGAGCCGCACGAAGACACCGATCAGCACCGACCAGGTGAACACGATCCAGCTGGTGCCCAGCAGGGTGTCACCGATGACCGCCGCCCAGTCCTGCTGGCGCCGGCCGTGGCCGCGCGCCATCGCGAGCGGCATACCGATGAGACCGAGGACGAACAGGGCGGTGCCGGCCGACGTGACGGCCAGCGGCCAGTGCTGGCCGGTGTACAGGAGCACCCAGCAGGGCACCACCCACAACAGGACGGGAGCGATCAGGGGGATGTAGCGCATCAGGGGGTGCAACCGGCGCCGCCGCGGCGCCTGCGCCTCACCCTCGGCGGGCCGGGTGTTGCTGGTGTCGGTCACGCTTCCCCTCCCTGACCAAGCTGCCCTCCCGCGCACTGTATCCGGTCGGACGTGTTCCCCCACGAGACGAGGACCGGCCTCCACGACGACACACTGCGGCATTCACGGGCGGCTGTTTCTCCGGTGGTTGATCGACCCTTGCCGCCAACCCGACTGCATCATTCACAACTCGACTACTTCGCAACCCAGTTGGTGCACGCGAGGACTCTGAGGCAGCTGATACTCTGCGCTCGCTTTTCATCCTGATCAGGCCCCCGTTCCGAAAGTCGGCCGACACCCATGAACGACACAGCTGCCGAGACGCCGGCGCAGACCTTCCTCCCGGAAGGCCGGCGCCGGCATCGCAAGCCCCGGCCGAGCGGTACGGGCACGGGTCTTCGCCGGGCCCTCGTCCTCGCCGTCGCCGTACCGGTCGCGTCGGCCGCGCTGGCGGGTCCCTCCGCCTTCGCCGCGGGCAAGACCGGCGGGACGGCCAAGACCGGCGCCGCGGACGCCGACGACCAGCAGATGGCCGCCAACCTCGAGACCCGTGTGCTCGACCAGCGGCTGGGCTCAGACGTCAGCGGTGTGGTCCTGGACGCCACGTCGGACACGACCGTCTGGGGCCACAACGCCGCCACCGCGCTGATGCCGGCGTCCAACGCCAAGCTCGCCACATCGACCGCGGCCCTGACCGTGCTCGGCCCGAACCACCGGTTCACCACGAAGGTCGTGTACGGCAACGGCACCCTCACCCTCGTCGGCGGCGGCGACCGCACCCTGACCACCGCCGACCTCGCCGAGCTGGCGAAGACCGCGGTCGCCGGGCTGAAGGCGGCGGGCCTGAGCTCCGTGAAAGTCGCGGTGGACGACAGCCTGTTCCCCGAGCCGACCCTGGCCAACGGCTGGAACGACGGCTACTACCCGGACACCGTCGCCCCGGTCAGGGCGCTCGTGGTCGACGGGCACGGTGTCCAGGACACATCGATCGACGCCGGTCAGGTCTTCGCCAAGCAGCTCGTCGACGCCGGAGTCACCGTCGACGGCGATGTCACCCGCGCCACCGCGGGGGCACGGGACGTGCCGGTCGCCCGGCACCGGTCGGCGCCGCTGTCGGACATCGTGCACACGATGCTCAAGCACAGCGACAACGACATCGCCGAGACCCTGCTGCGGATGACCGCCCTGGGGGCGGGCCGGCCGGCCACCTTCGCGGGCGGCACCGAGGTGGTGCGCCACATCCTGAGCCACGTGTACGGCGTGTCCCTCGACCACTTCGAGCTCTACGACGGCAGTGGCCTGTCCCGGGCCGACCGCATCCCGGCCGCCACCCTCGCGCAGATCCTCGAACTGCTGACGGAACCGCGCCATGCGCACACCCTCCGCTCCGTCCTCGACGGCCTGCCCGTCTCCGGGGAGGCCGGCAGCACCCTCGGTCCGGAGTACGGCCGCTTCGACGACCCCGACTCCGAGTGCGCCGTGGGCAAGGTGCACGCCAAGACCGGCACCCTCACCGGCGCCATCGCGCTGAGCGGCCTGACGCAGGGCAAGGACGGCAGATGGAAGGTGTTCTCCTTCGTCGAGAACGGCTCCACGGCCGACCCGAACGCCATCAAGGACGCCATGGACGGCCTGGCCGCAACCGTCAACGGCTGCTGGGCCTGAAGCACAGGAGGGGGCGGCGTATGCACGGGCAGGACTGGATCGAACGTGCGGGAGAGCTGTTCGAAGCGGCGATGTTCGTCGGGGACACGTCCGCACTGGACCTGTCCGACGACGTACTCGACGCGGTCGAGGCGCCGCTTTCCATGGCGCGGGGCAAGGTACTGCACGGGACGCGTCCGGTGAGGCGGAAGCGTTGTTCTGGGTCGGCTGCCGGCACCAGGTGGTCAAGGGTGACGGTGCCACCGGCAGGCCGTACTTCGAGCGGTCCCATGCGCGGGCGAAATCCGTCGACGACCGGATGACCATGCCCTATGCGATTCGCCATCTCGGCTTCGCCGACAAGGACGCGGGTCACTTCGATCTGGCCCGCGAGCGGTTGACCGAATCGCTGGCACTGCGCCGGGAGATCGGTTTCAGACCCGGGGAAGCGGCCGGTCTGGTGGCGCTGGCCTACCTCGCGGCCGAAACCGGCGACCCGCCGACGGCGTTCCACCACCTCGCCGAAGCGGAGTCGGTCGCCGAGAGCTGCGGTGCCAAGGCCGTCTCGGAGTGGATCGAGCAGGCCCGCACACACATCCGCTCCTAGAATTCCACCGGTTCTCGGTCCGGACCGGGCGCGGATCGCGGCCGGCTTCGCGGCGGTCGTCGCCGGGTACCACCTGCTCCTCACGCCGACCGTGCCGGTGGCCGCCTTCCCACAACGAGGACACCGTCCGGTGGCGCGAGCGCTCACGCCAGGAACGCCGCAGTGGCTGCCACGAACCCGTCCGCGTCGTCGAGCCACGGGAAGTGCCCGGCTCCGGGTCGGACGGCGAACTCGGCGTTCGGGAAAAGCCTCGCGAACTCGGCCGCCGCGGGCGGAGGGGCGCCGGGATCGACCTGTCCGGCGAGCACGAGCACCGGTGACCCGAACCGGGCGAGCGCCAGGCGAGTGGCGTCCGGGTCGTACGCGCCCTCGGCGTTGAAGGCGGCCACGACCTCCGGGTTCATCTGCTCGTCCTCGGCAGCCTTGTGGGCCTGCGCCGCCTCGTCCCACCGGCCGTAGGAGAACGGCGCGACGGCCTGCCACATGTCGGTGGTGGTCCTGCCCGCCCCGATCGCTTCCAGGGCCGCGAACGCCCTCGGGAACCACGGCTCGTCCCGGCGCAGCCGGACGGTCTCGCGCCGCAGCTCTCCGGTGACCGCGATCCCGACGGCGCGGACGCTCGGCGTGATCAGCGCGAGCCTGCCCACGTGCTTCGGGGAGCGGCCGGCGTACTGCACGGCCAGGTTCGCGCCCGCGGAATGGGCGAGCAGGT
>NZ_JBEYFC010000314.1:0-10678 GCF_040634175.1 Streptomyces sp. NPDC007162 | reverse complement strand
GCCACCGCCTACTTCGTGGTCGCCGAGGCCCTCACCAACGTCGCCAGGCACAGCGGTGCGGAGCGGGCCGAGGTGACTCTCCGGCGCCGGGCACATGTGCTGTCCTTCCGTCGGCTCGGCAGGGGGTTGTCCACAGCCCCCGGCACTCGCGCCCCCGTCGTCGTAGGCTGGACACCCCCCGGTCGCACCCGCGCCGGGCCGTTCGCGTTGCCCGCCCCCGGACGAAAGCCCCTGAATGAGCCTGCACGGTCTGCTCGACGCCGTCGTCAAGGACCCCGCCCTCGCGGAAGCGATCAAGGCAGCCGGGGACGGCAACCGCATGCACGTCGACCTGGTCGGCCCCCCGGCGGCCCGCCCCTTCGCGGTCGCCGCCCTGGCCCGCGAGACCTCCCGCCCGGTGCTCGCGGTCACCGCCACCGGCCGCGAGGCCGAGGACCTGGCCGCCGCCCTGCGCACCCTGCTGCCCTCCGCGGGCGTCGTCGAGTACCCCTCCTGGGAGACGCTCCCGCACGAGCGGCTCAGCCCGCGCAGCGACACCGTCGGCCGCCGCCTCGCGGTCCTGCGCCGCCTCGCCCACCCCCGCCCCGACGACCCCGAGACCGGCCCGGTCTCCGTGGTCGTGGCGCCCGTACGATCCGTGCTCCAGCCCCAGGTCAAGGGCCTCGGCGACCTGGAACCCGTGGCCCTGCGCACCGGGCAGAGCGCCGACCTGAACGAGGTCGTGGAAGCCCTCGCCGCGGCCGCCTACGCGCGCGTGGAGCTCGTCGAGAAGCGCGGCGAGTTCGCCGTACGCGGCGGCATCCTGGACGTCTTCCCGCCCACCGAGGAACACCCCCTGCGCGTCGAGTTCTGGGGCGACGACGTCGAGGAGATCCGCTACTTCAAGGTCGCCGACCAGCGCTCCCTGGAGGTCGCCGAGCACGGCCTGTGGGCGCCGCCCTGCCGCGAGCTGCTGCTCACCGAGGACGTCCGCGCACGCGCGCGGGCCCTCGCCGAGGAGCACCCGGAGCTCGGCGAACTGCTCAACAAGATCGCCGAGGGGATCGCGGTCGAGGGCATGGAGTCCCTCGCCCCGGTCCTGGTCGACGACATGGAGCTGCTGCTCGACGTGCTGCCCAAGGGCGCGATGGCCGTCGTCTGCGACCCGGAGCGGGTCCGCACCCGCGCCGCCGACCTGGTGGCCACCAGCCTGGAGTTCCTGCAGGCGTCCTGGGCGGCCACCGCGGGCGGCGGCGAGGCGCCCATCGACGTCGGCGCGGCCTCCCTGTGGTCGATCGCGGACGTCCGCGACCGCGCGCGCGAGCTGGACATGATGTGGTGGTCGGTGTCGCCGTTCGCCGCCGACGAGTCGTTCACCTATGCCGCTGACGCGGCGGGGTCCGCCGACACCCTCAAGCTCGGCATGCACGCCCCGGAGACCTACCGCGGCGACACCGCGAAGGCCCTCGCCGACACCAAGGGCTGGCTCGCCGACGGCTGGCGCACGGTCTTCGTCACCGAGGGCCACGGCCCCGCCTCCCGCACCGTGGAGGTACTCGGCAGCGAGGGCATCGCGGCCCGCCTGGACGTCGACCTGGGCGAGCTGAGCCCCTCGGTCGTGCACGTGTCCTGCGGCTCGATCGACTACGGGTTCGTCGACCCGGCGCTCAGACTGGCCGTCCTCACCGAGACCGACCTGTCCGGCCAGAAGGCGGCCGGCAAGGACGGCGCCCGGATGCCGGCCCGCCGCCGCAAGACCATCGACCCGCTCACCCTGGAGCCGGGCGACTACATCGTCCACGAGCAGCACGGCGTCGGCCGCTACATCGAGATGGTGCAGCGCACCGTCCAGGGCGCCACCCGCGAGTACCTGGTCGTCGAATACGCCCCCGCCAAGCGCGGCCAGCCCGGCGACCGGCTGTACATCCCGACCGACCAGCTGGAGCAGATCACCAAGTACGTCGGCGGCGAAGCCCCCACCCTGCACCGGCTCGGCGGCGCGGACTGGACGAAGACCAAGGCGCGCGCCAAGAAGGCCGTCAAGGAGATCGCCGCCGACCTGATCAGGCTGTACAGCGCGCGCATGGCCGCCCCCGGTCACGCGTTCGGCGGGGACACGCCGTGGCAGCGCGAGCTGGAGGACGCGTTCCCCTACGCCGAGACCCCCGACCAGCTGACCACGATCGCCGAGGTCAAGGAGGACATGGAGAAGTCGATCCCGATGGACCGCCTGATCTGCGGCGACGTCGGCTACGGCAAGACCGAGATCGCGGTGCGGGCCGCCTTCAAGGCCGTCCAGGACGGCAAGCAGGTCGCCGTCCTCGTGCCGACGACCCTGCTCGTGCAGCAGCACTTCGGCACGTTCTCCGAGCGGTACTCGCAGTTCCCGGTCAGCGTGAAGGCGCTCTCCCGCTTCCAGACCGACACCGAGGCGAAGTCCACCCTGGAGGGCCTCAGGGAGGGCGCGGTCGACGTCGTCATCGGCACCCACCGGCTGTTCTCCTCGGAGACCAAGTTCAAGGACCTCGGCCTGGTCATCGTCGACGAGGAGCAGCGCTTCGGCGTCGAGCACAAGGAGCAGCTGAAGAAGCTGCGCGCCAACGTCGACGTGCTCACCATGTCGGCGACCCCGATCCCGCGCACCCTGGAGATGGCGGTCACCGGCATCCGCGAGATGTCCACCATCACCACGCCCCCGGAGGAACGGCACCCGGTGCTGACCTTCGTCGGGCCCTACGAGGAGAAGCAGATCGGCGCCGCCATCCGCCGCGAACTGCTGCGCGAGGGCCAGGTCTTCTACATCCACAACCGGGTCGAGTCCATCGACCGCGCGGCGGCCAGACTCCGCGACATCGTCCCCGAGGCGCGCATCGCGACCGCCCACGGCCAGATGTCGGAGTCGGCGCTCGAACAGGTCGTCGTCGACTTCTGGGAGAAGAAGTTCGACGTCCTCGTCTCCACCACGATCGTCGAGTCCGGCATCGACATCTCCAACGCCAACACCCTCATCGTGGAACGCGGCGACACCTTCGGTCTCTCCCAGCTGCACCAGCTGCGCGGCCGCGTCGGCCGTGGCCGCGAGCGCGGGTACGCGTACTTCCTGTACCCGCCGGAGAAGCCGCTGACCGAGACCGCGCACGAACGGCTCGCGACCATCGCCCAGCACACCGAGATGGGCGCCGGCATGTACGTGGCGATGAAGGACCTGGAGATCCGCGGCGCCGGGAACCTGCTCGGCGGGGAGCAGTCCGGGCACATCGCGGGCGTCGGCTTCGACCTGTACGTGCGCATGGTCGGCGAGGCGGTCGCGGACTACCGGCGGCAGCTGGAGACCGGGGAGATCGAGGAGGAGCCGCCGCTCGAGGTCAAGATCGAGCTGCCCGTCGACGCGCACGTCCCGCACGACTACGCGCCCGGCGAGCGGCTGCGCCTCCAGGCGTACCGGGCCATCGCCTCCGCCAACTCGGAGGACGACATCCGGGCCGTCCGCGAGGAACTCACCGACCGCTACGGCAAGTTGCCCGAGCCGGTGGAGAACCTGCTGCTCGTCGCCGGACTGCGGATGCTCGCGCGCGCGTGCGGGGTCGGCGAGATCGTCCTCCAGGGCACCAACATCCGGTTCGCGCCGGTGGAGTTGCGCGAGTCGCAGGAGCTGCGCCTCAAGCGGCTGTACCCGGGGACGGTCATCAAGCCGACGGTCCACCAGGTGCTGGTGCCGCGCCCGAAGACCGCGAAGGTGGGCGGCAAGCCGCTGGTCGGGCGGGAACTGCTGGGCTGGGTGGGGGAGTTCCTCGCTTCGGTCCTGGGGTCCTGACCGACGGGCGCCCCCTCGCACCGGCCCCTCGTCCCTGACCGCCCCGACTACCCGGGAGGGTTGCGGGCATCCGTCCTCCGAGGCCGGGCCGGACCGGACCAGGCCGGGTCCGGACCACCCGGCCGGTTACGGTGAGGCCGGCAGAGATCCGCCCGCGCAGCGGCGGCAGAGGGAAAGCACGAGGGGGCGCACGTGACGCGGCTCAGGGGCGGGGCGGTCACCGCTGTCGTCATGATCTTCGCGGTGACCGGATGCAAGGACCTTCAGGACAAGGGCACTTCCGGAGCCCCGGGCACCGCGAGCGGGGGAGCGGCCATGACCGCGGCCGACTCGCTCACCGTCAAGGGCCGGGCACCGAAGACCGGTTACACCCGTGCCAAGTTCGGCTCCGCCTGGGCGGACACCGACTCCAACTCCTGTGACACCCGGAGCGACATACTCAAGCGCGACCTGGAGGACGTGAAGTTCACGGACGGCGACTGCAAGGTCTCCTACGGCGTCCTGGACCCGGATCCCTACTCGGGCAAGGACGTCACCTACCGGCGCGGCCGCAGCCTGGTCGACATCGACCACCTCGTCGCGCTGTCGGACGCCTGGCAGAAGGGCGCCAAGTACTGGGACGCGGGCAAGCGGATAGCCCTGGCCAACGACCCGCTGAACCTGCTGGCCGTCGGCGCGAGCGCCAACCGGGGCAAGGGTGACGGCGACACGGCCACCTGGCTGCCGCCGAACAGGTCCTACCGCTGCACCTATGTCGCCGCTCAGGTGGCCGTGAAGAAGAAGTACGGCCTGTGGGTCACCGCCGCCGAGAAGGCGGCCATGAAGAAGGTCCTCGCCACCTGCCCCGGCCAGAAGCTTCCCACGGGCGGCAACCCGACCAAGGCACCCTCCCGGTTCACGGCACGCTGACCCGGCTCACCGGGCCCCGCCACGCGGCCCGGGAGCGGGGCGACCCGCCTTCTCCCAGGCGACGAAGGTGTTGGTGCGGGCGAAGACGAACGCCTTGACCGGGTTGGCGGAGTACGTCCACGGCGCGCTGCCGACGTAACCGCCGACCGCCCTGAACTGCTCCACCGCCTCCGCGTACCGCTTCGTCTGGAACAGGGTGTCCGCCAGCAGGTGCCGTACCGCCGGCAGCCGGTGGTGCCCGGCCGGCACCCGGTCCACGGCGTCCAGGGTGGCGTCCACGGCCGCGTGCACGAACGGCTGGTCGTACACGGGCGCCTGCGGCTCGCGGAACGCGTGCTCCATCAACGCCTCCAGGCGCAGCACCGGCAGCAGGCTCCCCGCCGGTGCCGAGGCCGCGGCCTGCTCGGCGAATGCGTACATCAGCTCGTGCGAGCCCTGCCACTTGGCGCACCAGTACTGCAGGGCGCTGGCATGGGCGCCGAAGTGGTGCGGGTCGCGCGCGGTGACCTCGGCCCACAGCGTCCGGAAGTCACCGTTCGACCAGCCGAGCCCCCGGGCGATGGTGAGCTGCGCGACCCATGGACCGGGGTCCTCGGGCGCCATCCAGGCGGCCTCCTGGCAGGCGGGCAGCGCCTCCGCGAGCAGCCGGTGGAAGCCCTCGAACTGCTCGGCGGTGGTGTGCTTGGCCGACTTCGCGCCGCGCACCTTGCCGGCGAGCACGACGAGCGAGTCGGCGTGCACCAGGGCGGCGGACGGGTCGCCCGGGTACTCGGTCCGCCACGCCTTGACCCAGGCGTCGTCCTCGGCGGCGGCGTGCACGAGGATGCCGAGCCGGTACCACCGCAGGTCCCAGTCCCGGCCCGCCCCGGCCAGGTAGCCGGCGGCCCGCCGCCAGTCACCGGCGAGGGCGGCCGCGGCGACCGCGTCCGCCTCGGGATCCGGCCCCGCGAACCGGCTGTCGAGCTGAGCGGCCGGCACCAGCCCGTACGCGGCGGGGTCGATGTTGACCGGCGCCTTGGCCTTCGCCTCCGCCCGCATCGCCCGCGCCTTGCGGGCGTTGCGCGGAATGGTGACGGCCGCGTAGGCGAGGGCGCCGGTACCGGCTATGTCGATCAGGACGTTCATGACGGGTCTTTCGGGGTCGGGGCCGCTTGAGGCGGCGGTTCTGAAGGTGGTCGAAGCGACCGGGGGAGGCGGAGAAGTGGCGGTCCGTCAGTACGGGACATGGGGCGGCGGCCAGGGCCGGGCGACGGCCGGCGGTACCGTGCCCCCGGCCGGGTGACCGCCCCCGCCGGGCAGCAGCAGGGCGCGCAGGGGCGCCGTGCCGGCCGGCTCCGCGACCGCGTGGTCCAGGGCCTCCTCCAGCGCCTCGGTGAACCATTCGGGCGCCGCCGTGCGCACCGCGGGCCCCGACCAGCACAGCTCCCACCGGCACAGCCCCGTCTCCAGCGCGGTCAGCAGGGCCAGTCGGCGCAGGGCCGAGCGGAAGGCCGTCCGGGCGAACTCGCGTGCCGCACGGCCACTGCTGAGGGCGGCCCGCTCCGACCGGGGCAGCCGGTCCGCGATGTCGTACAGCAGGCCGTGGTCGAGCAGGTCCATGAGGTGGCCGAGCTGTGCGACCGCGGGCGCGGCCAGGACGCCCGGTCCGGATGTCCGGGCCATGGCCTCCAGCAGGGGCGCAGCCTCCCGCGTCCAGCTCTCGTGCCGGACCCGGGCGGGCAGTTCGGCCCACGGCACCCGCCGCCAGGAGAGCATCTCCTCGCCCAGCACCCGGTGTTCGAGTGCGGCGAACAGGCGGTCCGGCGCACTCAGCAGCGCGAGTGCGGGGCGTCGTACGGACGCGGTGCCACGCCCGTCGCCGGGCAGCGCCGACAGTGCCGCGATGCGGTCGGCGGTGGGCGGGTGGCTGTCGTAGGGGGACCGCTCCTCGTGCAGATCCTCGGGGGACGGTGTCCGTACCCACGATTCCAGGCCGGTACGGCGGTGATCGTCCGCGAGGAGGTGCCAGAGCCCGCCGTGGAACTGCCCCTCGGGCGGCAGCAGGCATGCCTCCCGGCCCATCAGGGCGTAGTCGCGCAGGTAGAGGTCGTCCACGGCTTCGAGAGCGGGAACGCGGCGCAGTGCGGCGACCATGGCGTCCCGTCCGGCGATCCTGGCGGCCAGGTCGTCGGCCGCGTACTCCTGCCGGCGGCTGACCGCCTCGGTCAGGCGCAGGCACAGCCCGGCGTAGGCGGAGAAGACGACGGCGAGGTAGTGGTCCGGGCCCCGGGTGGGCTCCCGCTTCGGCCGCGGCGGTTTGCCGGCCGCCCGGCGCCGTGCGGCCCGTGCGGCGGACGCCGCCTGCTCCTGCGCCTGCTCGCGTGCGGCCCGCTGCCGCAACATGCGCACGGTCCCGAGCAGCCTGCGGTGCAGCGCCCAGACCAGGGCGCCCAGGCGGGTGTCGTCCCGCGCGTAGTGGCCCAGCTCGTGGACGAGCACGGCGTCCAGTTCGTCCTCCGGAAGACCGATCAGCAGGGCCACGCCGAGGAAGAGCCGCCGTTCGCCGGTGACCAGCCCGAGCCACCGGGCCTCCTCCTGCACCATGGCCCCGGCCCCCGGGATCACCCGTATCTCCGTGGGCGGGCGCGTGCCCACCCGCTCGGCCAGCTCGCCCACGCGCCGCCACAGCTCGGGCTGTTCCCGAGGCGTCGCCGGCACACCGGAGATCTCGTCCTCGCCGTCGTCACGGCGGAGGCTGAGCACGACGACCCGCACCACGCACCAGGCGACGGCCAGCGAGCCGAGCCAGCCCTCGACGGTCGTGACCGTGATGCCCGGCCCGCGGGCCAGGAACACGTCCAGGAGCGCCAGCACGGCGACGACGAGCAGCGCCAGCACGTAGAACCCGATCAGCAGGGCCAGGGCGAGCGCGGCGCGCAGGGGTGTTCCGGGCACGGCGGGCCGCCGTGCGGGGGCCCGCAGGGCCGCTGCACGGCCGGCGGCGCGGGACGACTGGCGCATCGGCATCCTTCAGGGGTGCTTCAGGTTTTTCGTGGGGTGCTTCAGGGCTGCTCAGGGAGGCGGAACGGTCGTGGGCCGGGAAGCCAGGCCCCGGCTACTTGTTCAGCGCCGCCAGGACCGTTGTCGTCACCTTCTTCGCCGACGCGGCGCCGTTGTCGCCGCCCGCCGTGGACAGCACGGTGACCACCGAGTTGCCGGAACGGGCCGCGATCAGCGTGGTGCCGTTCTCCCAGTAGCCGCTCGTCAGCGTCATCGTGTACGCCTCGTCGGCGAGTCCGGGCGTGGCGCTGCCGGTGAGCTTCACCTTGGCGTGCGCGTCGGTGTCCGTGTACGTGGCACATTCGGCGGCCACCGACCGCAGGGCCTTCATCACCGCGGTCGCCGTGGTGCCCTGGAAGGCGTCGATCTCCTGGTCCACCTCCTCGGTCTTGTTCGCGTAGCCGTTCTGCGCGAACGACACCCCGCCCTTGAACCCGGAGACCTGGATCCAGGACGTGGTCTCCAGCCGGGTGCAGTCCGGCTTGCCGGTCTTCCGGGCGGCCGGGGAGAGGAACCGGCCACCGCTGTCGGCGGAACCGTCGGACTCCAGGGTGAGCCCGGCCGGGAAGGCCGAGGCGGGTGCGAGCGCCTTCTTCAGCTGGGTACCGGTGGCCAGAGCGGCGTTGGGGTCCTGCGCCTTGGCCGGCTCGGCGCTCGCGCCGCTGCCGGTGCTCGCCCCGGTACCGGAGTCGGAGGAACCGGAGGAGCAGGCGGACAGGGCCAGCGGGAGTGCGGCGACGGCCATCAGTACGACGGCACGGGACGAGAGACGCATCGGAGTCCTTGTCGGGTGGGTGGAACGGTGGTGTGCGCGACGGCCGAGCGGCCGGGACGGGGCGGGCCGCGTCGCGGGCGGCGGCTTCATCGCGGGGTCGGCCCGGCGGACCTCGTGTCCGGGGCAGGCCGGCCGCGGGTCCCCGGGGCCGGGGTCTTTCCGGCGTCCGGTGTACGGGCCTCGGAGGCCGAAGGGCCGCCCGGAGTGCCGATGGACGCGCCGCCGGATGTGCCGCCCTCGGTGCCGCCGCCGTCGGCGTTGGCGGACACGGTGCCGATGATGACGAATCCCACGAGGGCGCTCAGTCCCATCCTGGTTTTCATGCCCATGGCGGATCCCCTCCCCGTGGCGGTCGCCCCTCCGGCCGCCTTGTTCGCGGGGTCAATGAGAACAGAGCTTGTGAACCGAGTCAACACGAAGTCATTGATGCTCCGCGTACACGCCGTGAATCGATGGATCTTGTGTACGCCGGTATGCTCGGCGCACCAGGAACGAGGGAAGCGGGGGCGCGTGCAGGACAACGCCACAGAGGTGACCGCGGCCGGTATCGCACGGCTCGCCGGGGTGGGCCGAGCCGCCGTCAGCAACTGGCGCCGTCGGCACGCCGACTTCCCCAAGCCGGTCGGCGGCACCGAGACCAGCCCCTCGTTCGCGCTCGCCGAGGTCGAGGCCTGGCTGCGCGGCCAGGGCAAACTCGCCGAGGTCCCGCTGCGCGAACGGGTCTGGCAGCAGCTCGCC
Source organism: Streptomyces sp. NPDC007162 (assembly GCF_040634175.1). NCBI lineage: Bacteria > Bacillati > Actinomycetota > Actinomycetes > Kitasatosporales > Streptomycetaceae > Streptomyces > Streptomyces sp. NPDC007162. Next base: position 1,424 of record NZ_JBEYFC010000314.1, on the reverse strand, counting down.
GGGCACCCCGGTGGCCCGCTGACCGCGCTGGTGCACGCCGGCTGCGCACTGCTGCTGATCCATGAGCGCCCCACCGTCTGGCTCGACGTGGGCGCCGGCTCGGACGAACGCCTGGCCGCGATGCTGCCGGGCGCGCTGGAGCAGGTGCTGACCCCCCGCTTCGGCACCGACGCGGCGACCCGAGCTGTGAACACCACAGCACCGGCCCGCTCTGTGAACAAGCCACCACTGGCAGCCTCTGTGAACACGCCACCATCGGCCGCCGCGGTGAACCCCGCACCCGCCGCCGCCGTCGTGAACGTCGAACCGCGTACTCCCACCGGTCCGCAGCTCCTGCCGTCCGTCCCCCTCCTGCGCGGTGTCGCCGAACTCGCCGCCGACTCGGGGGCCCGGCAGTGCTTCGAGTTCCTGCTGGGCCGGTACCTCGACGCCAACCCCCGCCAGTACACCCTCACCCCGCCCGAACTCGCCGGTCTCATGGCCGAACTCGCCGGGCCCGCCCGCACGGTCCTGGACCCGGCCTGCGGCACCGGCGCCCTGCTGCGGGCGGTGAGCGTCTCGGCCAGCGGCGCGAACGCCTTGGCGAGCTCCGCGTCCTCGGTCTGCTTCGCCAGCTCCTGCGCCCAGTACAGGGACAGGTAGAAGTGGCTGCCGCGGTTGTCGATGCCGCCGACGCGACGGGTCGGGGACTTGTCCTCGTTGAGGAAGGTCGCCGTGGCCCGGTCCAGGGTGTCCGCCAGCACCTTGGCGCGGGCGTTGCCGGTGAACTCGGCGTACTGCTCGAAGGACGGCACCAGGGCGAAGAACTCGCCGAGGGAGTCCCAGCGCAGGTAGTTCTCCTTGACCAGCTGCTGCACGTGCTTGGGCGCGGAGCCGCCGGCACCGGTCTCGAAGAGACCGCCGCCCGCCATCAGCGGGACGACCGACAGCATCTTGGCGCTGGTGCCCAGCTCCAGGATCGGGAAGAGGTCGGTCAGGTAGTCACGGAGCACGTTGCCGGTGACGGAGATGGTGTTCTCGCCGCGGCGGATGCGCTCCACGGACAGCTTGGTGGCCTCCACCGGCGACAGGACACGGATGTCCAGGCCCTCGGTGTCGTGCTCCGGCAGGTACTGCTCGACCTTGGCGATCAGGTTGGCGTCGTGGGCGCGGCCCTCGTCCAGCCAGAAGACGGCCGGGTCGCCGGTGGCGCGGGCGCGGGTGACGGCCAGCTTCACCCAGTCCTTGATCGGCGCGTCCTTGGTCTGGCAGGCGCGGAAGATGTCACCGGCGGCGACCGGCTGCTCGATCAGCGCGTTGCCCGCGGCGTCGACCAGGCGGACCGTGCCGGCGGTGGCGATCTCGAAGGTCTTGTCGTGGGAGCGGGACACGTAGTCGTCGAAGTAGGTCCCCGAGCCCGCCGTGTCCGGGATGTGCACTCCGGC
>NZ_JBEYFC010000313.1:0-10730 GCF_040634175.1 Streptomyces sp. NPDC007162 | reverse complement strand
GGCGAAGCTGGCCGGCATGGGCCTGGCCCTGAAGGACAGCCCGCCCGGATTCGACCCCACGGCCGCCGCCGACGCCTTCGGCGCCGACGACGACGCGGACGCGGGTTTCGTGGAGACCGAGCAGTACTGAGAAGTACGTGACCGGTCGTTGCCGGTGGGCATCCGCTCACCGGGTTCCTGACCCCGGTACCTGACACGGCCGGGGCAGACACACAGGAGAAGAACCATGCCGAAGCCCACCAAGGGTGCCCGTCTGGGCGGCAGTGCCGCGCACGAGAAGCTGCTCCTCGCGAACCTCGCGAAGTCGCTCTTCGAGCACGGCCGTATCACCACCACCGAGGCGAAGGCCCGCCGCCTGCGCCCGTACGCCGAGCGTCTGGTCACCAAGGCGAAGAAGGGCGACCTTCACAACCGCCGTCAGGTGCTCCAGGTGATCACGGACAAGAGCATCGTGCACACGCTCTTCACCGAGATCGGCCCCCGCTACGAGAACCGTCCGGGTGGTTACACCCGCATCACCAAGATCGGTAACCGCCGTGGCGACAACGCGCCCATGGCCGTCATCGAGCTGGTCGAGGCGCTGACGGTCGCGCAGCAGGCCACCGGCGAGGCCGAGGCCGCCACCAAGCGTGCGGTCAAGGAGGCCGAGGAGACCAAGGTCGAGGAGACCGAGGTCGTCGAGGACGCGGCGCCCGCCGAGGGCGAGGAGTCGAAGGAGGCGTAAGGCCGTCCTTTGGCTGCTGGTCCGTTGTGGCTGGTCGCGCAGTTCCCCGCGCCCCTGAGGGGGCGCGTGAGCGGGTCCGTTCCTTTCATGGGGACGGGCCCGCTTTCTTGCCTTGAGAGGATTCTCCTGTGAGTGACGAAGTGCAGCCTGGTCATGTCCGTATCCGACTCGACCTGTCCTACGACGGAACCCAGTTCCACGGCTGGGCCAAGCAGGCCGGTGGGAAGCGGACCGTGCAGGGGGAGATCGAGGACGCGCTGCGCGTCGTCACGCGGTCGCAGGAGACGACGTACGAGCTGACCGTCGCCGGGCGGACCGATGCCGGGGTGCACGCGCGTGGACAGGTGGCGCACGTGGACCTGCCGGCCGGGCTGTGGGAGGAGCAGGGCGAGAAGCTGCTGAAGCGGCTGGCCGGACGGCTCCCGAAGGACGTCCGGGTGTGGTCGCTCACCGAGGCCCCGGAGGGCTTCAACGCGCGTTTCTCGGCCGTCTGGCGGCGCTACGCGTACCGGGTGACCGACAGGCCCGGCGGTGTCGATCCGCTGCTGCGCAACCACGTGCTGTGGCACGACTGGCCGCTCGACGTGCCGGCCATGAACGAGGCGGCCTCGCGGCTGCTGGGCGAGCACGACTTCGCGGCGTACTGCAAGCGGCGGGAGGGGGCGACGACCATCAGGACCCTCCAGGAGCTGAGCCTGGCGCGGGGGGCCGACGGGATCGTCACGGCCACCGTGCGGGCCGACGCGTTCTGCCACAACATGGTGCGGTCCCTGATCGGCGCGCTGCTGTTCGTGGGGGACGGGCACCGGGGCCCGGAGTGGCCGGGCAAGGTGCTGGCCGCCGGGGTCAGGGACTCGGCCGTGCACGTCGTACGACCGCACGGCCTGACCCTGGAGGAGGTCGGCTACCCGGCGGACGAGCTTCTCGCCGCGCGCAACAAGGAAGCCCGCAACAAGAGGTCGCTGCCGTCCGCCGGGTGCTGCTAGACCGCCGGGGTCACCGGTTCGAGATCCCCGCGGTCACTGGTTCGCCGCCGCCGAGGCCTGGGCCTCGCCGCGGCGGCGGATCTGGCGGAAGGTGAACTCCGCCAGGTCGTCGCCGGTCCGGAAGACCTTGGTGTCCTGGGTGGTGACGTCCTTGCCGCTGGTGAAGCCGGTGGTGGTGAAGTAGGCGTAGCGGCCGTAGGAGTTGGCCGTCGTACGGCAGACCCCGGAGTCGCAGAAGGCCTTCACGCCGGCGCCCGCGAGCGAGCTGACGAAACCCTTCTTGTCGGCTTCGCTCTTGGCCTTGCCGGCCTGGGCCTCGGTGTTGAAGACGGCCACCCCGACCGTGACCGCGACGCCGTCCTTGCTGTAGGTGACGCGCAGCAGCCGGGTGCAGTTGTTCTTGGTGAGGACGTTGACCAGGGTGCCCTTGGCGACCGAGGCGCAGTTCTTGGTGTCGGCCGTCGCGCCCTTCTTGTAGACCGTCTCGCCCATGGTCAGCTGGGTGCCCGGGAAGAGGGTCTCGGCGCTGAGCGGCGCGGTGTCCTTCTGCACGCTGGATATGAAGTCCTGCGGGTCCAGCGGCGGCGGCGCGCTGGTCGGCGCGAAGGACGGCACCGAGTCCGCGGACTCGCTGGGCAGCGAGGCGCTCGCGGGCAGGTTGGTGGGCGTGCCGGAGGCCTTGTTGTCGCCGGTCGCGGACACCACGGCCATCGCGACGGCGGTGCCGATCGCCAGCGTGGCGACCACACCACCGCCGATGAACAGCACTCTGCGCCGCTTGTTGCGCGTTTCCGAGGCCTCGGCCAGCGCCGCCCAGTCCGGGGTCTGGTCGTTGCCGCTGCTCCACGGTTGCTGAGACTGCGGTTTCCAGGGATCCCACTGGGACTGGGGTCCCCCCTGCCCATAACTCATGGGGCGCATCTTAGACGGGGGAAGCGGGGTGCCGGTGCGACAGTACGAACGGTGATAGTGGACCTTTGGGGCACGGGGGAGCATCCCGGCGCAGGTACGCGTCCTCGATGGCGCGGGAGTGTCGCCGCGAGCTCGTTTTGACCCGTCCGGGGGCGTCCCGGTACGCTGGCTCTTCGTTGTGTATTGGCTCGCTCATTCTCACGGGAGTGGCCTCTACCTAGGTTCCCTGGAGCAGTTACCAGTGGGCGGCATACGGGCAGCGTCCCCGGCATTGTCGTCCCCAGCTGCACGATCGCTTCAGTGATGCCATGTGTCAGCACCCATCCACTGAAGAAGAAGGCTGCGAAGTGCGTACGTACAGCCCCAAGCCCGGCGATGTGACTCGCCAGTGGCACGTCATTGACGCTCAGGACGTCGTCCTGGGCCGTCTCGCCACCACCGCCGCGTCGCTTCTCCGCGGCAAGCACAAGCCGATCTACGCGCCCCACGTCGACACCGGTGACTTCGTCATCATCATCAACGCCGACAAGGTGCACCTGTCCGGCAACAAGCGGACCCAGAAGATGGCGTACCGCCACTCCGGCTACCCGGGTGGTCTGCGCTCCGTCCGTTACGACGAGCTGCTCGACAAGAACCCCGAGAAGGCCATCGAGAAGGCCGTCAAGGGCATGCTCCCCAAGAACACGCTGGGCCGTCAGATGCTCTCGAAGCTGAAGGTCTACAAGGGTGACGTGCACCCCCACGCTGCGCAGCAGCCGGTGCCGTTCGAGATCACCCAGGTCGCGCAGTAAGTCCGGCCACCCCCTAAGACTGAAGAGAATCTGAGGAGAATCGTGGCCGAGACCACTGCCGAGCAGCCGCTCGAAGAGCTTGACATCGACAGCTACACCACGGAGTCGGACGTCCCCGTCGAGGGCGAGTACACCTCCGAGTCCCTCGCGTCCCGCTTCGGCGACCCGCAGCCGGCCGCCGGCCTGGGCCGTCGCAAGAACGCCATCGCCCGCGTCCGGATCGTCCCGGGCACCGGCAAGTGGAAGATCAACGGTCGCACCCTCGAGGACTACTTCCCGAACAAGGTGCACCAGCAGGAAGTCAACGAGCCCTTCAAGGTGCTGGAGCTCGAGGGCCGTTACGACGTCGTCGCCCGCATCGCCGGTGGCGGTGTCTCCGGTCAGGCCGGTGCGCTCCGTCTCGGTGTCGCCCGCGCGCTGAACGAGGCCGACGTCGACAACAACCGCGGCCCGCTCAAGAAGGCCGGCTTCCTCAAGCGCGACGACCGTGCGGTCGAGCGCAAGAAGGCCGGTCTCAAGAAGGCCCGCAAGGCCCCGCAGTACAGCAAGCGCTAATCCCAGTCGCCTGCACGTACTCCGAACGCCCCGGCGGCACGCCACATGTGCCGCCGGGGCGTTCGTTTATCCCAGGCGAGGGCGTATAACGACACAAGACGCTCAAAGTCTGGTGTGATCGCATGACAAAGCGCCTGCCATCATTTTCTGGCAGCAAGGACGCTTCCTCAGGAGGACAAGTGGGACGACTCTTCGGCACGGACGGCGTGCGCGGTGTCGCCAACGCGGACCTGACCGCCGAGATGGCGCTCGGTCTGTCGGTCGCGGCGGCGCACGTGCTGGCCGAGGCGGGCACGTTCGAGGGCCACCGCCCGAAGGCGGTCGTCGGACGGGACCCGCGCGCGTCCGGGGAGTTCCTGGAGGCGGCCGTGGTCGCGGGCCTCGCGAGCGCCGGAGTCGACGTCCTGAGCGTGGGCGTCCTGCCGACCCCGGCCGTGGCCTTCCTCACCGGCGCGCTCGGCGCCGACCTCGGCGTCATGCTCTCCGCCAGCCACAACGCCATGCCGGACAACGGCATCAAGTTCCTCGCCCGCGGCGGCCACAAGCTCGACGACGAGCTGGAGGACCGCATCGAGGCGGTGTACGAGTCCCACCGGCACGGCGAGCCCTGGGAGCGGCCGACCGGTGCGGGCGTCGGCCGGGTGCGGTCGTACGACGAGGGTTCCGAGAAGTACGTCGGCCACCTGCTCTCCGTCCTCCCCAACCGGCTCGACGGCCTGAAGATCGTTCTCGACGAGGCGCACGGCGCGGCCGCGGGGGTCTCGCCGGAGGCGTTCCGCCGGGCCGGTGCCGAGGTCGTCACCATCGGGGCCGAGCCGGACGGTCTCAACATCAACGACGGCTGTGGCTCGACCCACCTCGGCCCGCTGAAGGCCGCGGTCGTCGAGCACGGCGCCGACTTCGGCATCGCGCACGACGGCGACGCGGACCGGTGCCTCGCCGTGGACCACACCGGCGAGGAGGTGGACGGCGACCAGATCATGGCCGTGCTCGCGCTCGCGATGCGGGAGCGGGGCGCGCTGCGGGCCGACACCGTCGTCGCCACCGTGATGTCCAACCTCGGGTTCAAGCTGGCGCTGGAGCGGGCGGGGCTGCACCTCGTACAGACCGCGGTCGGCGACCGGTACGTCCTGGAGGAGATGAAGGAGCACGGGTACGCACTCGGCGGCGAGCAGTCCGGGCACGTCATCATCCTCGACCACGCGACGACCGGCGACGGCACGCTGACCGGGCTGCTGCTGGCGGCGCGGGTCGCGGAGACCGGGAAGTCCCTGCGGGAGCTGGCCGGGGTGATGGAGCGGCTGCCGCAGGTGCTGATCAACGTGCCGGACGTCGACCGGTCGCGCGTGCAGACGTCGGGGGACCTGGCGGCGGCCGTGGCCGAGGCCGAGCGGGAGCTGGGCGAGACGGGGCGTGTGCTGCTGCGCCCCTCCGGGACCGAGCCGTTGGTGCGGGTGATGGTGGAGGCGGCCGACATCGAGCAGGCGCGGTCGGTGGCGGGGCGGCTGGCCGATGCCGTGAAGTCGGCGCTGGGATAGTCCTTTTTTCCGGGCACGGGGTGCCGGGGAGCGTGTGTTGCGGGCTGCGGGTTTCGTCGTGGTCTGTCGCGCAGTTCCTCGCGCCCCTAACCCTGTTGACGCTGCTGTCTCCAGAAGTACTTCTGGGCGATGAGGGTCGCGGTGCCCGCCAGGACGATGCCCAGCAGGTTCAGGAGCAGTTGCTCGGTCGAACCCCACGCCTGCCGGTACTCGCTGTACGCGAAGGCCACCGCCGCGTTCGACGCCGCCGGGACCGTCGTCACCGAGATGGCCACCCCCACCAGGGCGCCCGATTTCGCCGAGGTCAGGGAGAGTATGCCCGCGATGCCGGCCAGGACCGCGACGACGAACGAGAACGCGTCCGGGCGGTAGATGAAGTTGGTGTTCGGGCGTCCGGCCTCCAGCTGCACCCTGGTGAACAGGCCGACGCCGTCCATGAAGTAGGTGAAGCCGACCGTCACCAGCATCGCCGCCGCGAAGCCGACGAGCAGTGCGATCACGGAACGCAGGGCCAGGCGGGGGTGGCGTCGCACCACCGCCGTGCAGATGCCGGCCAGCGGGCCGAACTCCGGGCCCACCGCCATCGCCCCCACGATCAGGATCGCGTTGTCCAGGACGACACCGCAGGCCGCGATCATCGTGGCCAGCGTGATGAACGCGACGTAGGTGACCGACAGCGTCGACTCCTCGTGGGTCGCCTCCGTCAGCTCCTCCCACAGCACCGCGTCCGCGCCCTCGCCCGGCGCCTCGGCCTCGGCCTCGTCGGCCCGGCGGGACAGCGTCAGGTCGATGTCCTCGACGGCGATCGAGCCGGTCTCGTCCAGGCCCGACACCCGTAGCGCGCCGATGAGTTCGTCGCCCGCCTCCCGGGCCACGTCGCACATCACGACGTCCCCCGCGGGGTTGCGGGCGGCACCCGGCAGGACCACGAGGTGGGTGGTGCCGACGGTGGTCTCGATCAGCCGGACCACGTCGTCGGTGCGGTCGGCCGGGGTGATCAGGCGCAGATGCAGCATGGCGCCTTTCTAACAGGCCCGGGTGTCAGAGCTTGCGCAGCCTCAGGCGCTGCACCTTGTGGTCCGGGCCCTTGCGGACGACCAGGGTGGCACGGCCGCGGGTGGGGGCGATGTTCTCCACCAGGTTCGGCTTGTTGATGGTGCGCCACTGGCCGCGGGCGTAGTCCAGGGCCTCCTCCTCCGAGACCTGGGTGTACTTGCGGAAGTACGAGTCCGGGTTCTGGAAGGCGGTCTGCCGGAGCTTCTTGAACCGGTTGAGGTACCAGCGCTCGATGTCCTCCTCGCTCGCGTCGACGTACACGCTGAAGTCGAAGTAGTCCGCGAGACCGACCCGGGTGCGGCCGTCGCTGCCGGGCAGCGCGGGCTGCAGGACGTTCAGTCCCTCGACGATCAGGATGTCGGGGCGCCGGACGGTGAGCCTGCGGTCGGGGACGATGTCGTAGATGAGGTGGGAGTAGACGGGGGCGGTGACCTCGCCCTTGCCGGCCTTGATGTCGGCGACGAAGCGGGTGAGGGCCCGGCGGTCGTACGACTCGGGGAAGCCCTTGCGCGACATCAGGCCGCGCGCTTCCAGCTCCCTGGTCGGGAGCAGGAACCCGTCCGTGGTCACCAGCTCGACGCGCGGGTGCTCGGGCCAGCGGGAGAGCAGGGCCTGCAGGAGCCGGGCGACGGTGGACTTGCCGACGGCGACCGAACCGGCCACGCCTATCACGAAGGGGGTGCCGGACTGCGAGCCCTGTTCGCCGAGGAAGGTGTTCAGGGCGCCCCGGAGGCCGTCCGTGGCGCCGACGTACAGGTTGAGCAGCCGGGACAGCGGCAGGTAGACGTCCCGCACCTCGTCGAGGTCGATGACGTCGCCGAGGCCGCGCAGCTTCTCGACCTCCTCGGCGGTCAGCGGCAGCGGCGTCTTGTCACGCAGCGCGCTCCACTCGGCGCGGGTGAGGTCGACGTAGGGAGTCGCCTCCGGCCTGTGCCGGTGGGCGCTCCGGGGCATCGGGGAGACCGGAGAGATCACATTCCATTGTTAACGGAGTTTGAACAGGACGGCGGGTGGGGTCCGTCACGTGGGGCTGCGGTCAGGTCCGCGGGAGGTGAGGCTGCCGGCCGCCAGGTGTGCGAGGGACTTGGCGTGCGTGACGAAGATGTCCGGGTCGTCCATCCCGGCCGTGACCCGCGGCGGATAGATCTCGGAGTCGACGTGGTGGGCGAACGTGTCGCGCAACGCGGTGAGGACGTTCGTCTGGTCGGGCTCGGGAAGTGACCCGATGAACACATAGCCCGACGCGATGCCCGCGGTGACCGCACGCTTCGCCTGGTCGTCCGTCACGTGCCGGAGGATGAATGCGGCCGCGTCCTCGAAGAGGGCGGACGTGGCGAACCAGTCCAGACCCTCCTCCGATGCGCCGCACGGGAATGACACGAGCTTCGTCATCGCTTCCCTTTCCTGGTCCGGTGGTCGGCGGGCGATGGGCTGATCGAGAGTGCCATGACCGGTTCGGATCCGCGACGCGATTTCCGATTCCGGGCACGCTGAGCCGTGTTCGGGCCCGGGTCCGCACTTAGGCTGCCGCTCATGTGCGGAATCGTGGGATACGTAGGGGCGCAGTCGGCGCTCGATGTCGTGGTGGCCGGGCTGAAGCGGCTGGAGTACCGCGGGTACGACTCCGCGGGTGTCGCGGTGCTGGCGGACGGCGGGCTGGCCTCGGCGAAGAAGGCCGGGAAGCTGGTCAACCTGGAGAAGGAACTGACGGAGCGGCCGTTGCCGACCGGGTCCACCGGAATCGGGCACACCCGCTGGGCCACGCACGGCGGTCCGACGGACGCCAACGCGCATCCGCACCTCGACAACGCCGGCCGGGTCGCCGTCGTCCACAACGGGATCATCGAGAACTTCGCCGCGCTGCGCGCGGAGTTGGCGGAGCGCGGGCACGACCTGGCGTCCGAGACGGACACCGAGGTCGTGGCGCACCTGCTTGCCGAGGAGTTCTCCGGCACCGCCGACCTCGCGGAGGCGATGCGGCTGGTCTGCCGCCGTCTGGAGGGCGCCTTCACCCTGGTCGCGGCGCACGCCGACGAGCCGGACGTGGTCGTGGGCGCCCGCCGGAACTCCCCCCTGGTGGTGGGCGTCGGAGCGGGTGAGGCCTTCCTCGCCTCGGACGTCGCCGCGTTCATCGCCCACACGCGGTCGGCGATCGAGCTGGGCCAGGACCAGGTGGTGGAGCTGCGCCGGGACGGCGTGACGGTGACGGGCTTCGACGGCGCCCCGGCGGACGTCCGTTCGTACCACGTCGACTGGGACGCGTCGGCGGCGGAGAAGGGCGGCTATGACTACTTCATGCTCAAGGAGATCGCCGAGCAGCCCAAGGCGGTCGCCGACACGCTCCTGGGCCGCATCGACACGAACGGCTCGCTGACCCTCGACGAGGTCCGGATCGGCGCGGCGGAGCTGCGCGAGGTCGACAAGGTCGTCATCGTCGCCTGCGGTACGGCCTTCCACGCCGGGCTGATCGCCAAGTACGCCATCGAGCACTGGACCCGCATCCCGTGCGAGGTGGAGCTGGCCAGTGAGTTCCGGTACCGGGACCCGATCCTGGACTCGCGTTCGCTCGTCATCGCCATCTCGCAGTCCGGCGAGACCATGGACACCCTGATGGCGCTGCGGCACGCCCGGGAACAGGGCTCGAAGGTGCTCGCCATCTGCAACACGAACGGCTCGACGATCCCCCGTGAGTCGGACGCGGTGCTGTACACCCACGCGGGGCCGGAGGTCGCGGTCGCCTCGACCAAGGCGTTCCTCACCCAGTTGGTCGCCTGCTACCTGGTCGCCCTCTACCTCGGCCAGGTGCGGGGCACCAAGTGGGGCGACGAGATCGGCGCGGTGATCCGGGACCTCTCGCACATCTCCGGCGAGGTCGAACGGGTCCTGGAGACCATGGAGCCGGTACGGGCGCTGGCTCGGTCGCTGGCGGACAAGAAGACGGTGCTGTTCCTCGGCCGGCACGTCGGCTACCCGGTCGCCCTCGAAGGCGCCCTGAAGCTCAAGGAACTGGCGTACATGCACGCCGAGGGCTTCGCGGCCGGTGAACTGAAACACGGGCCGATCGCGCTGATCGAGGAGGACCTGCCGGTGGTCGTGGTCGTGCCCTCGCCGCGCGGCCGTTCGGTGCTGCACGACAAGATCGTGTCCAACATCCAGGAGATCAGGGCGCGCGGTGCGCGGACCATCGTGATCGCGGAGGAGGGCGACGAGGCGGTCGTGCCGTACGCCGACCACCTGATCAGCATCCCGGCCACCCCGACCCTCCTCCAGCCGCTGGTGGCCACGGTCCCGCTCCAGGTCTTCGCCTGCGAACTGGCCACCGCCCGCGGCAACGAGGTGGACCAGCCGCGCAACCTGGCGAAGTCCGTGACCGTGGAGTGACCGTAGGCTGCCGGTCATGAGCATCATCGGGGTCGGGATCGACGTCGCCGAGATCGACCGGTTCCGGGAGTCGCTGGAGCGTACTCCCGGGCTGGCCGGGCGGCTGTTCGTGGAACGGGAGTTGTTCCTGGCGAGCGGGGATCGGCGCGGTGCCGCCTCGCTCGCGGCGCGGTTCGCGGCGAAGGAGGCCCTGGCCAAGGCGCTGGGCGCGCCGCCGGGGCTGCTCTGGACGGACGTGGAGGTCGTCGTCGAGGACAGCGGGCGGCCACGGCTGCGGGTACGGGGCAGCGTGGCCGCCTGCGCGGCGGAACTCGGGGTCCGGTCGTGGCATGTGTCGCTCAGTCACGACGCCGGGGTGGCCTCGGCGGTGGTGATCGCGGAGGGGTGACCCCACGGGCGGCGGCGGATGCGTGGTCCGGGGGTTACGGGAGAGACTCGGGGCATGCGGACTGCTTACAGCGTGGAGACGGTACGGGCGGCCGAGCGGGAGTTGATGGCGCGGCTGCCGGAAGGGGCGCTGATGCAGCGGGCCGCCGCCGGGCTGGCCGCCGCCTGCGCCGAGTTGCTCGGACGGGTGTACGGCAGCCGGGTGGTGCTGCTGGTCGGCAGCGGGGACAACGGCGGGGACGCGCTGTACGCGGGGGCGCGGCTGGCCCGCAGAGGCGCGGGCGTCACGGCCGTGCTGCTCACGCCGGAACGCGCGCACGCGGCCGGGCTGGCGGCGCTGCGCCGGGCAGCGCTCGGCGTGACTCCGGCCTGGGTGTCGTGTCGGGGGCAGGCGGGAAGG
>NZ_JBEYFC010000312.1:0-10736 GCF_040634175.1 Streptomyces sp. NPDC007162 | reverse complement strand
CGGTGCGCAACTCTCGCGAGGGTCAGCCGGCAGGCTGATGCAAGGGCAGGTGTGCGACGACTCGTTTGCCCGTGCCCAGGGCGATGGTACGCACCTGGTCGCAGAGCCGGGTGACCAGGTGCAGGCCGTGTCCGCCGATGCGGCCGGCGTCGGACACCTGGAGACGGGGCGGGAGCGGGGAGCTGTCACGGACGCTGATCCGCAACTGGGCGGCGTCCGGCGAGACTTCGAGCATGAGTTCACCCGGTCCGGGTGCGTGACGGACGGCATTGGTGACCAGTTCGCTGACGACGAGCTCGGCGTCCTGGCTGGAACGCTCGCGCGGATGGTGTCCTGCCCGTGCCAGCAGCGAACGCACGGCGTGGCGGGCCTCGGCGATGTGCGCACCCCTGGTGCCCCAAGCGGCGCCGTAGCGCCAGGGCGCACTCGGCCGCTGCTCTTCCGGTGTCTGCTTACTGAGCGTGGTAGTCATGGAGGATCCCTTGTCGGTTTCCTTGGCATTTCTTCATGTGCAATAGGACTTGCCTGTATTCGCCTACCCGCTGTGACGCCATTACGCCTCTGGCGGCCTACTGGGCGACTGAGGGGTGGCTGTCAGGACGAGAGCGGCTTGGTCGTCGTCCATGCCCGTGGTACCGGTACGCGCACGACTTGGGTGACAGTGTGGTCGCTGCGATGGTGTGGCTCTGAGTAGCCAGCGCGTGCGTGAGGCGGTCTTCACCGAACTGCTCCCCATGGTGGACGGGGCTTCGGCGAGGCCCTCGGTGTAGAGCAGCAGACTCTCGGTTGGATGGAGGTGAAGCCGGTGCCTGAATCAGTGCTCATCCTCAGGCAGGCGGAAGTCAAAAGTGCCTGATCGCCAGGGACCGTGCTCGGTCAACTCCGAGTCCAGCCGCCGCAAGACGGCCGGGACGCTCTCGCAGCCGCGGTCGGCAGGGTTCGCCTGCGGGAAATGGCGCACGGTCCAATGCGTCTGCAGGTGAGTCGTCGCTCGCACGGGTGATTCGCCGATGCAGGCGCGTGCCTACAAGCGGGCTGCGGCAAATACCACGAAGGCTCCGGCCCGCTGCCAGCGGTTCAGGCGCCGCCACCAGGTCTGCCCGAATCTGAATCCCAGCTCCAGCGGCAGGAGTTGCCAGGCGATGTCCTGGTGCAGGACGTACAGGATGCCCTGCAGGCAGAGCCGATCATCCACTGGCCTGCGCCTCGGCGACCGCGTCGGCCAGGGCGGCCGCAGTGGTTCGATCAGCGCCCACAAGTCGTCGTCCACGATCCACGGCCGAGTCGTCACACCCGCCGAACGGTCAGATCGTTACAACAGTCACGCTCGACCGGGACACCGCAGCAAGATCTCTTGGCGAGCTTAGCTTGACTCTGTCGGGGATCTTGGAGTTTCCCGGTGCGGCAGCATGGTCAACGGGCATGCTCGGTAGTTCCGCCGGCCGATGCAGTTGTCGAGGTGCCCGTTGTCCCTTCGCCCCCGTTCCGGTGAGCAAGTCCCGCCTCTGACTGCGCAGGTTGCGTGGGCGAGCAACCCGGGTGGCACGACGGCGATATGGGTGCGTGACCGGCTCAATGGGCTGTGGTGCGACGAGGACTTCGCCGACTGGTATCCGCGGGACGGACGTCCGGGCCTCTCGCCAGCTCAACTGGCCACCGTCTGTGTTCTGCAGTTCCTGTTCGGCCTGTCGGACCGGCAGGCCGCCGAGGCAGTCCGCTGCCGCATCGACTTCAAATATGCGATGGCCATGGAACTGGATGACCCTGGTTTCCACCACAGTGTGCTGGCAGACTTCCGCGATCGTCTCGCTGAAGACGGCCGTGCTGACCGTCTCCTCGACCTCGCGCTGGCCCGTCTCAACGAGACCGGGCTGGTGCGCGAGCGCACCACGCAGCGCACCGATTCCACCCATGTCCTGGCCGCGGTGCGTGGCCTGACCCGTCTGGAGCTGATCACCGAGGCGGTCCGCGCCGCACTCGAAGAAGTAGCCACCATGTCCCCTCACCTGCTCGACGAGCTGGTCGACGAGGGCTGGGGGCTCCGTTACGGCCGGCCGGTCCGCCTGGGCAAGAACCCCACCAAGCCCATGACCAGGATTCTTGCCGCCGGAAACGACGCCGTCCGGCTCCTGGAACACCTCTACCAGCACGGAGCCGACCGCATGGCCGGTCCTCGTGTCCAGGGCCTGCGGCGGATCATGGTGCAGAACTACCACCGTGACGCCGCAGGACACCTGCGCTGGCGCACCGCCGAGAAGGAAGGCGGGCCCGGACTGCCGCCCTCGTCCCGGACCATCGTCTCCCCCTACGACACCTCGGCCCGCTACGCACGGCACGGACACATCATCAGCTGGAAGGGGTTCACCGCCCACCTGACCGAGACCTGTGCACCCGACGCCCCCAACGTGATCACGGACGTGGCCACCACCGCGGCCACCACCCACGACAGCCAGGTCCTGCCCGGCATCCACACCCGTCTGTCCCGCCGCGGACTGCTGCCCGCCGAGCATCTGGTCGACGCCGGCTACACCTCCCTGCCCCACCTGGAGCAAGCCGCCCGCGAACACCACGTCACCGTCTCCGGGCCGCTGAAGAGCAACCCCACCCGCCAGCATCGCCTCAACGAGGGCTTCGCCCGGGACGACTTCCACATCGACTACGACAAGCAGCAGGTCACCTGCCCCCAGGGACAGGTCAGCGCGGGCTGGCACGGCCCCTACCCGACCTCCTCGCCCACCGCGGCCCCGCTGATCGTGGCGCGATTCACCAAGAGCCAGTGCCGCCCCTGCCCGGCCCGCACTCAGTGCACCAGCACCGCCGACAACGCCCGCACCGTGGGATTCCCCCCACGAGAACTCCGCGACCTGCAACTCCGCGTTCGCACCGAGCAACAGACGCCCGAGTGGAAGGCCCGCTACGCGGTCCGCTCCGGAGTGGAGGGCACGGTCAACCAGTTCGCCCACAGACACGGCATGCGACGCTGCCGCTACCGAGGACAGGGAAAGGCCCACATCCAGCACGTCCTGACGGCCATCGCCGTGAACATCGAGCGCCTCAGCGGACTGCCACCCACCGAGGAACCTCCCATCCCCCGCAGACCAACTGCTTTCCAGGACTACCTCGACCAGCGTGAGATTCCCCGGCCGAAGTCCTGGCGAGCCCAGGGCAGTTGACCTCGACAACTCCAAGATCCCCGACAGAGTCAAGCTTAGTGCCGACCAGGCACTCAATGCCCGGCTCACTTCATGGCTGCCCGTTCTCTTATGGCCGGCTGGTGGATCGGACCGCTGGTCGACGACAGGGGAAGCCCGGTGCCCCGGTTGGTGTGGGCGATGATCTCCGCTGTGATGGAGACGGCGGTCTCCTGCGGTGTGCGGGCGCAGAGGTCAAGGCCGATGGGGGACCGCAGCCGGGTCAGTTGGTCTTCGGTGAGGCCGGCCTGCCTCAGTAGGTGCATGCGCTCGTGGTGGGTGCGCCGCGAACCCATCGCGCCGATGTAGACGGCAGACGTGCCGAGCGCCAGGTGCAGTAGGGGGATGTCGAACTTGGCGTCGTGGGTGAGGACGCAGATGGCGGTGCGTTCGTCCACCTCGGTGTGTTCCAGGTAGCGGTGCGGCCAGTCGGTCACGACCTCGTCCGCGTGCGGGAAGCGGGCCGGGGTGGCAAAGACAGGGCGGGCGTCACACACGGTGATGCGGTAGCCGAGATAGGCCCCGGCCTGGCTGAGGGCGGCGGCGAAGTCGACGGCTCCGAAAATCAGCATGCGCGGGCGGGCGGCGTGGACGTGCACCAGCACGGACAGCGGTCCGGGACAGTCGTCTCCCCCGCCACCGGCCTCCGCACGTCCGGTGCGCCCCATTCGCATCAGGGCACGGGCCTGGTCCGCTACCGCCCGGTATACCGGTCCGCTGTCCATGGTTCCGTGGGCGACGTGGTCGTCGCCCAGGATGCTCACAGTCGCGCCGAGGAGGTGGTCAGGGCCGTCCACGATCTGTGCCACGGCCGTCGGCCGGCCCTCGGTGACCTCGGCGAAGGCGGCGGTCAGGTGGGGCTGCTGGGTGGGGTCGATCCGCTGGACGAGGACGTCGAGTTCGCCGCCGCAGGTCAGGCCGACGGCGAAGGCGTCGTCGTCGGAGTAGCCGAACCAGGCGCGTTGTGAGGGGCCCTGGTCGTGGAGCAACTGTTGGCACAGCTCGTACACCGCGCCTTCGACGCAGCCGCCGGAGATGCTGCCGACCGCGTTGCCTTCTTCGTCGACCGCGACCGCCGTGCCGATGGGCAGGGGTGCGCTGCCGGTGACGTCGACGACGGTGGCCAGGGCGAAGGGTCGGGCTGCGCGGCACCAGCGGTGCAGCACGTCTGCGATGTTGAGCATGGACTGCCTCCGGCGTGTGCTTCTTCGTGTGGTGGGGCGGGCCGCCGCCGTACCCTCCGGGGAGTGGGAGTGGCGGCGGCCCTGGATGGCCCGGCAGCCGGACGGGGGGCTGGCGGCCGGGCCGGCCTGGACGGTCCTTGACGGCTCCGGGGTCAGAGCAACGCGTCGGTGGTGATGGGCAGTTCGCGGATGCGGCGGCCGGTGGCGTTGAAGACCGCGTTGGCGATGGCGGACGCCACCCCTACCTGGACGATCTCGCCGAGCCCCTTGACGCCGATCGGATCGGCCCGCTTGTCCTCGCCCTGTAGGTAGATCGCCTTGATGTCGGGGATGTCGGCGTTGACCGGGACCAGGTAGTCGGCGAGGTTGGCGTTGACGATACGACCGTCGCGGTGGTCGGTGACCGTGTGCTCGAGGAGGGCCTGGCCGATGCCGCCGACCATGCCGCCGAGGGCCTGGCTGTCGGCGAGCTTGGGGCTGATGATGCGGCCCGCGTCGTAGACGCCGAGCATCCGCCGCACCCGCACCAGGCCCAGCGTCGCGTCCACTCCGACCTCGGTGAAGACCGCGCCGTAGGTGTAGTAGGAGTGCCGCTCGGGATTCGGCGGCCCTGTGTACGAGCCGTCGGCTTCGAGATGGGTGAGGTTGTTGCGGGCCAGCAGCTGCTGATAGGTCTCGCCACGAGAGGGGTTGCCCGCTACGTGCAGTCGCCCGCTGCGCACGACGACGTCCTCGGCCTTGGCACCGTACAGCGGCGACTCGCGGTCCTCGACGGCCAGTGTGATCGCCTGTCCCCGGACCCTGTTGCACGCGTCGAGGTTGGCGGAGCCGACGCACGCCATGGTCATCGAGCCGCCGTGTGCCGGGGTCTTGGGATACAGGGAGTCGCCGAGGCGGAAGGTCACCGCGCGCACGGCGAGCCCGAGCGCGTCGGCGGCGACCTGGGTCTGGGAGGTGTAGGTGCCCGGGCCCATGTCACTGGCGGCGGCCTCGACGACCGCGGTGCCGTCCGCGTTCAGGCGGGCCCGTGCCTCGGCCGCCTGGCCGTCGGGGTCGTACACGGCCGCGGCCATGCCCAGACCGATCAGCCAATCGCCGTCCCGCGCCGCGCGGGGCTCGGAGTCGCGGCGGTGCCAGCCGAACTCGCGGGCGCCCACGGTTTAGCACTCGCGCAGTCGGCGGGTGGACCAGGGCAGGCCGTTCGACTGGTCTTCGGCCGGCTCGTTGCGCAGGCGTAGCTCGATCGGGTCGATACGCAGCCGGTGCGCGAGTTCGTCCATGGCCGACTCGATGGCGAAGGACGCGTTCGCGAAGCCCGGGCCGCGCATCCACAGCGGGGTGTTCACGTCCAGCGGCACCGTCCGGTACGCCTGGCTGACGTTCGGCGTGCTGTAGAACATCTGGCCGGCGAGCATGATGTTCTCTTTGAACGTCTCGTACGACGAGGTCTCCGCGTCGATCTCGTGGACCGTGGCCTGCAGGCGGCCCCGCCGGTCGCTGCCCAGGCGCAGCCGGTACTCGTACCTGGGCCGGAAGCCGGTACCGAAGTACTGCTGCCTGCGGGTCAGGACCAGCTTGACGGGACGTTTCAGCTCGCGGGCGGCCAGCGCGGCGACGACCGTGTGCGGCCAGCAACGGGAGGCACTGCCGAAGCCGCCGCCGACGAAGGGGTTGATGACCCGCACGGACTTCATGGGCAGGTCGAACACCGTGGACAGCTCGGTCTGCGTGCCCACCACCCACTGCGTCTTGTCCCAGACGGTCAGCTTGTCACCGTCCCAGCGGGCGATGGTGGCGTGCGTCTCCATCGGGTTGTGGTGGTTGCGCGTCATGCGGTAAGTGAGATCCATCCGTACCGCCGCGTCACGCAGAGCGCCCTCGGCGTCGCCGCGCGCGTAGCGGGTCGGTTCATCCGCCGTGGCCCCGGTCAGGTCGGTCGAGGGCTGTTCAGCGTCGTAGCGGACCTCGACCAGGCTCGCGCCGTGCTGCGCGGCCTCCACGGTGGTGGCCACCACGACGGCGACGGGCTGGCCGTGGAAGAGGACCTTGTCGTCCTGGAAGACCCGCAGCCTGCGGCCTTCCGGGTTGTTCGAACCGTTGGAGTTGTCGCGATACGGCAGTTTCGGCGCGTTGCCGTGATGGATCACTCGCAGGACGCCCGGCTGGGCCTCGGCTGCGCCGGTGTCGATGGACGTGATGCGGCCGCGGCCGATGCTCGCGTCGACGATGACCGCGTGCACCACCCCGTCGACGTCGAATTCGGCGGCGTACCGCGCCCTGCCGGTGACCTTCAGAGGCCCGTCCACCCTCGACAGTGGTGCGCCGACGGCTGCCTGCGGCTGGGGGCTCACTTGGTACCTCCTACGATGCGCAGCTCACGTTCGACGGTCCGCTTCAGGAGTTCGACCTTGAACCGGTTGTGTTCCAGCGGGCGGGCCCCGTGCGCGGCTTGCGCGGCGGCGGCTTTCCACAAGGCAGCGGAAGGTCGTTCGTCGAGGAGGGCTCGCTCGACGGCGGACAGCTTCCACGGCACGGTGCCCACTCCCCCGGCGGCGACCTTGGCCTCGCGGATCACTCCGCCGCGTACGTGCAGCGCGACGGCAGCCGAGGTCAGGGCGAACTCGTAGGACTGCCGGTCGCGCACCTTCAGATAGCCGGACCTCAGCGGCCGAGGCAGGGCGGGGATCTCCACCGCCGTGATCAACTCGCCTCGCCCAAGCGCCTGTTCGCGGTTCGGGGTGTCATTGGGCTTGAGGAGGAAGTCGGCGAAGGGCACGGGGCGTTCCCCATGAGGGCCCAGCAGGTGCACGGTCGCCTCCAGTGCCGCGAAGGCCACGGCCACGTCGGAGGGATGGGTGGCCACGCAGGAGTCGGAGGCGCCGAGGATGGCGTGCGTGCGGTTGTAGCCGTGCAGGGCGGCACAACCGGAGCCGGGCTCGCGCTTGTTGCAGTCGGCGGTCACGTCACGGAAGTACGTGCAGCGGGTGCGCTGCATGATGTTGCCGCCGATGGTCGCCATGTTCCGCAGCTGGGCCGACGCGCTCAGCTCCAGCGCCTCGGAGACGACCGGGAACAGGGTGCGGACCTTGGGATGGGCAGCCGCCTCGGCCATGCTCACCAGCGCGCCGATGCGCAGGCCCCCGCGCTCGGTGACGGTGACTTCGCGCAGCGGCAGGCTGCTGATGTCGACGAGCGTCTCGGGTCGCTCGACCGTCTCCCGCATCAGGTCGACGAGGGTAGTGCCGCCGGCGAGGTAACGGCCGCCTGCGCGTCCGGCGTTGAGGGCTTCCCGGGTGTCGGAGGCGCGGGTGTAGGAGAAGGGATGCATGGGAGCCGCCTACTTCCGGCCGGCGGTCTGCTCGACCGCGCGCACGATCTTGACGTAGCAGCCACAGCGGCAGATGTTGCCGCTCATCCACTCGCGGATCTCCTCCGGTGAGTTGGTGTGGCCCTCCTGGATGCAGCCGACACCGGAGAGGATCTGCCCCGGTGTGCAGTAGCCGCACTGGAAGGCGTCCTCATCGATGAACGCCTTTTGCAGTGGGTGGAGTTCGTCTCCGTCGGCCAGGCCCTCGATGGTGGTGACCTCGGCGCCCTCCAGCCGCACCGCCAGCGTCAGACAGGAGTTCACCCGACGCCCGTCGACCAGCACGGTGCACGCCCCGCAGGCCCCTGCGTTGCATCCCTTCTTCGACCCGGTGAGGTCCAAGTGCTCGCGCAGCAGGTCCAGCAGGGAGGTGCGGTTGTCGACCGTCGCCGTCCTGCGGGTGCCGTTGACCGT
Source organism: Streptomyces sp. NPDC007162 (assembly GCF_040634175.1). NCBI lineage: Bacteria > Bacillati > Actinomycetota > Actinomycetes > Kitasatosporales > Streptomycetaceae > Streptomyces > Streptomyces sp. NPDC007162. Next base: position 2,580 of record NZ_JBEYFC010000312.1, on the reverse strand, counting down.
CAGGGAGACCCGGCTGGAGGCAGACGCCCCCACGGCGCTCGCCTCCTCAGGATCGGCGAGGCTGGTCATGCCGACCACACCGCCCGCGACGACGCCACCGACCGCGGTACTGGTGGCGATGAACGCGCGCCGACTGGGCGCCGAGGACGACTCACTGGATCCGGTGGGGGGAGGAATTTCGAATTCAGAGGGGTCAGCAGACATATGTACGCCTTCACATCGTGGACGGATCAGCCGTGCACAGGAATACGACTGGGTGAGATTGCCGTCGCCGCAGGACGGGATGGCCAGGCACAGGGCATCGTCGCCCTCCCACGCGGCATGTCGCGCCATGGGGGGCCGGCTGGAGAGTCCCAACTCCCCAGCCGACCCCGTCTGTTGCGGTGGGGTGGAGCGGGCGGAGAAGAGGAGCGAAAGGCTGGGTCAGAAGGTGAGGATCACCTTGGTGGCGCGCCGCTCGTCCATCGCCTTGTAGCCCTCCGCGGCCTGCTCCAGCGGCAGGGTGAGGTCGAAGACCTTGCCGGGGTCGATCTCGCGGTCCCAGATGAGCTGGATCAGGTCGGGCAGGAACCGGCGCACAGGAGCGGGACCGCCAAGCGTGTGGATCCCGGCGAAGAACAGCTCGATCCCGGGGATCTTCACGTCGTAGTTCACGCCCACATAGCCCAGGTGCCCGCCGCCGCGGGTGGCGCCGACGGCCTGCATGAAGGACTCCTGGGTGCCGACCGCCTCGACCACCGAGTGCGCGCCGAGCCCGCCCGTGAGTTCCTTGATCTTCGCGATGCCCTCCTCGCCGCGCTCTTCGACGATGTCGGTGGCCCCGTAGTAGCGGGCCAGCTTCTGCCGCTCGGGGTGACGCGACATCGCGATGATCCGCTCGGCACCGAGCTGCTTGGCGGCGAGGACGGCCATCAGGCCGACCGCGCCGTCGCCGACGACCGCGACGGTCTTGCCGGGCCCGGCCTCGGCGGCGACGGCGGCGTACCAGCCGGTGCCGAGCACGTCGGAGGCGGCCAGCAGGGAGGGGATCAGCTCGGGCTCGGGCTGGCCGGGGGTGGCGACCAGGGTGCCGTCGGCATGCGGGATGCGGGCCTTCTCTGCCTGGGTGCCGATCGTCTGCGAGACGAACTCGGCGTGCACGCACTTGGACTGGAACCCGGCCCGGCAGATCTCGCACGTGTTGTCGGAGATGACGAACGACCCGACGACGAAGTCGCCCACCTTGACATTCTTGACCTCGGAGCCGATCTCCTCCACGACGCCCACGTACTCGTGGCCCATGACCTGGTGATCGGCGGGCTCGATGCCGCGGTACGGCCACAGGTCGGAGCCGCAGATACAGGTCGCGGTCAGCCTCACGATGGCGTCGGTCGGCTCGACGATCTTCGGATCCTCGCGCTCCTCCACCCGGACGTCGCCGGCCGTGTACATCACTACTCCACGCATGGTGGGTCTCCTTGCTCTGTTGTGCCGGCGCCTACGGCGCCAGTTCGTGTCCGGGACGGCACGGCAGTGCCGCGACCTGCTGGGTTGGTGGGACTCACACCGGCGAGCGCCGGCGCTGGATGCATGCGATGGCGATCGTGGGGATGAGGGTCAGTGCCGCAATGACGGTGCCGATGACGGCAGGGCCCGTGGCGCCCAAGGAGGAGTCGAGGGCGAGTCCGGCGATCCAGGAACCGATGGCGGTGCCGAGGTTGAACGCCGACACGGTTAGTGCTGACCCCAGGGTCGGGGCCTGGCCCGCGAAGCGCACTCCCAGGGAAATGAGCACCGGGTTCGTCCCCAGACCGAACAGCCCCAGCAGGGCGATCAGGACGACCGTGGGCGCAGCGTGGGTGGACAGCAGGCAGATCGCCAGCAGCAGAACGGTGGTCACCGCGGGGGCCGCGATCGTCGTCGCGTGCGGACGGTGGTCCCCCAGTCGGCCTCCCACCAGGAAACCTCCCAGGGCCCCCAGACCGAAACCGACCAGCACCAGCGGCACCAGACCGGCAGCCAGATGGGCCCGGTCGGTCAGCAGCGGCGAAATGTAGGTGTACGTCGACAGCACGCCACCGGTCGTGGTCGCGCAGGCCGCCAGCGCCAGCCACAGACGCCCCGAACGCAGAGCCGCCAGCTCGGAGCGCACGGAGATCGCCTGGCCGCCGTCGGTGTCGTGCGGAACCTGGCGGGCGATGAGAGCCATGGCGGCCGCTCCGAGGACGGCCAGGGCCCAGAACGGTCCCCTCCAGCCCATGAGCTGTCCGGCGAAGGCGCCCAGCGGCACGCCGACGACGTTGGCGAGCATCGCGCCGGCGCCCACGACGCCCAGAGCGCGGGAACTCGCGGCGGGACCCACGGCACGGGTGGCCACCACGTTGGCCACCGCCCAGAACGCCCCCGTTGCCAGCGCCGTCAGGAACCGCGCGCTCAGCAGCAGGGTGAAGCTGGAGCCGAGTGCGACGATGACGTGTCCGGCCGCGAAGACGCCCAGGGCAAGGATCAATGCCGCGTAGTTAAGCGCCGGGAGGTCGTGTCAAGCGGTTCGGGTGAAGTGGGGGTATGGGGGCGGGGCTCCGCGTAGGACAGGTGGTCTGC
>NZ_JBEYFC010000311.1:0-10783 GCF_040634175.1 Streptomyces sp. NPDC007162 | reverse complement strand
GACGAACGCGCCCTGGGAGTGCTCCGCGACCTCGTCGAGGGTGAGTTCGCCGCGCAGGTCGCGCAACTTCGCACCGAGCCGACGCCGGCGCACCGTGGGCGTGCTCACGGGTTCCCCCTTCTCTCCGGTGAACTGCCCGACAGTCTGCCGTGCCGCCCCAACCCTCGCCACCGACTGACGACTTGTGCCGCAACTCTCTCGAGTCGGTGCGCAATTTTTCACATCATGCGGTACGTATTGCGATCGACTGTGCCGGGAAGGCACCATGAATCCGGGAAATACGAAAGTGACCGCACTCGCATGGCGAACCACCGTGCCTGCGTTGGGACATGCCCGTGAGGGGATCCACATGATCGAACGCCAGCGGAGCACCACGACCGAACCCCGTGCACTGCAAGTCGCCCCGCCGCCGGTCCTGTTACTGGCGAGCGAACCCCAGTCGGCCGGGGCGGCACGGCGGTACGTGAGTGACTTCATCACGCACCACCTACCGGACGCCTCCCGTGACCACATCGACGCCGTCGCGCTGGTCACCTGCGAGCTGGTCACCAACTCCTTGCGCTACGAGACCGACCCGGACGATCCAGTGCGGCTCGTCATCGACAGCGACGGCTCCCGGACCCGGGTCGAGGTGCACGACCCGCTGAGCCGCCACCCGCGGCTGCGGCCCATCTCCGTGGAGCGGGACCGCGGGCGCGGCCTGCTCATCCTGGACGCGCTGTGCTCGGGCCGCTGGGGCGTGGGCAACCTGCCCTGGGGCAAGTCCATCTGGGCCGAGGTCAGCGCCGTGTGAGGAACTGCCCGCCCCACGACGACGGCCGGTTCCGCGGCGATTCTCTCCCCTCCCCGCCACGGCACCGGCCGTCGTCGTACCCGCCCCCGGACACACCGAGTTGGCCCGCATCACGCTGTGTGGGCCATCTCTCGTCGCGGGCGGAGAACCCCTGGTCAGGGGTTTTTCAAGATTCAAGCGAGTGCCCCGAACGGCTGCTCTCCGGTGGCCGCGAGCGGACCGGGAGCCTAGCGTCGTACTAATATTTCCGGCTTGTACCCAGCCGGAGCCGGACAACCCCAGGCAGACCTGAGGGCCCGCCGGCACCCCGGAGGGTTCCGGGAACGAGACGCGAGGACCGGATGGCAGCGATTGACGAGAGCAGTGCTCTCGGCCTGCTCGACGAGGAGATCCGCGAGGAGTTCGGGAACACGGCGCGCTTCTCGGCCGGGGCGGCGGCGTCGCCGCGCACGCTCGTGGACGTGTTCGAGGCAAGTGTACGGGCCCATCCCGACGAGCCCGCCCTGGACGACGGCACCGCCCAGCTCTCCTACCGCGCGCTCGCAGTGGAGGTGGAGCGGCTGCGGCGACGGCTGGCCGGGGCCGGGATCGGACTCGGCGACCGGGTGGGCGTCCGGGTGCCGTCGGGCACCAACGACCTGTACGTCGCCGTGCTCGGCGTGCTCGCGGCCGGTGCCGCCTATGTCCCCGTGGACGCCGAGGACCCGGACGAGCGGGCCGCCCTGGTGTTCGGCGAGGCGGAGGTCGCCGCCGTGCTCGGCGCGGGTCTGGAGATCGAGGTGCGCCGCGCGGACGCCCGTACCGCCGGCCGTCCCGGCATCGGGCACGACGCCTGGATCATCTTCACCTCCGGCTCCACCGGCAGGCCCAAGGGCGTCGCCGTCACCCACCGCAGCGCCGCCGCCTTCGTGGACGCCGAGGCCGCGCTGTTCCTGACCGAGGAGCCGATCGGCCCCGGCGACCGGGTCATGGCGGGCCTGTCCGTGGCCTTCGACGCCTCCTGCGAGGAGATGTGGCTCGCCTGGCGCTACGGCGCCTGTCTGGTGCCCGTCCCCCGCTCCCAGGTCCGCAGCGGCGCCGACCTCGGGCCCTGGCTGGTCGAGCAGGAGATCACCGTGGTCTCGACCGTGCCGACACTGGCCGCGCTCTGGGAGCCCGAGACCCTCAACGACGTCCGCCTGCTGATCTTCGGCGGCGAGGCCTGTCCGCCGGAGCTGGCGCAGCGGCTGGTCACCGAGGGCCGCGAGGTCTGGAACACCTACGGGCCCACCGAGGCCACCGTGGTCGCCTGCGCCGCCCTGATGACCGGCGGGGAGCCGATCCGCATCGGACTGCCGCTGAACGGCTGGGAACTCGCCGTCGTGGACGACGCGGGCGAGCCGGTGGCGATGGGCGAGAGCGGCCAGCTGGTGATCGGCGGGGTCGGCCTGGCCCGTTACCTCGACGCCGAGAAGGACGCCGAGAAGTACGCGCCGCTCACGTCGCTGGGCTGGCAGCGGGCGTACCGCAGCGGTGACCTGGTGCGCGCCGACCGCGAGGGCCTGGTGTTCCTCGGGCGCGCCGACGAGCAGATCAAGCTCGGCGGCCGTCGGATCGAGCTCGGCGAGGTCGACGCGGCCCTCCAGGCGCTGCCCGGTGTCGCGGGCGCCGCGGCGGCCGTGCGGACCGCGCGCGGCGGCAACCAGCTGCTGGTCGGCTATGTCGTCACCCAGGACGGCTGGGACCAGGCGGCGGCCGTCGAGAAGCTGCGCGCCGAGCTGCCCGCAGCCCTGGTACCGCTGCTGGCGCCGGTGGCCGAGCTGCCCACCCGCACCTCGGGCAAGGTCGACCGCAACGCGCTGCCGTGGCCCCTGGAAGGCCTGGCCACCGGCGGCCCGGCCGAGCAGCTGTACGGCACCGAGGCGTGGCTGGCCGAGCAGTGGACCGAGGTCCTCGGCGCCCCGGTGAGCAGCGCCTCCGACGACTTCTTCGCGATCGGCGGCGGCAGCCTGTCCGCCGCCCAGCTCACCACCCGGCTGCGCACCCGCTACCCGAGCGCGGCCGTCCTCGACATCTACCAGCAGCCGGTGCTGCGCAAGCTGGCCCGCCGGCTGGAGGCGTCCGCGCAGGACGACGGCGCGCGGCGGACGATCGTGCCGGTGCCGCGCCGTGCCCGGTTCGTGCAGCTCATGGCGCTGCTGCCGCTGTTCACCCTGCTCGGGCTGCGCTGGACGCTGGTGCTGGCCGCCCTCGGCAACCTGCTGTCCGGATACGGCTGGCTGCCCACCGCGCCCTGGTGGCTGGTGGGTCTCGGGGCCGTGGCCCTGTTCACCCCGCCCGGCCGGATCGCGATCGCGGCCGGTGGCGCGCGGCTGCTGCTGCGCGGCGTGCAGCCCGGCCGGTACCCGCGTGGCGGCTCGGTGCACCTGCGGTTGTGGACGGCCGAGCGGCTCGCTGAGTCCGCCGGGGCGACCACGCTGACCGGGTCCTGGCTGGAACGGTACGCGCGGGCGCTGGGCGCCAGGATCGGTCCCGAGGTGGACCTGCACTCGCTGCCGCCGGTCACCGGGCTGCTCAAGGTGGGACGCGGTGCGGCCGTGGAGTCCGAGGTGGACCTGTCCGGCTCCTGGCTGGACGGCGACCGGCTGGTGATCGGCCCGGTCCGGATCGGCGCCCACGCGGTCGTCGGCACCCGCAGCATGCTGTTCCCCGGTGCCCGGGTCGGCAAGCGCGCCGAGGTGGCCCCCGGCTCGGCGGTCACCGGGCAGGTCCCGACCGGTCAGCGCTGGGCCGGCGCCCCGGCGGTCAAGCTGGGCAAGGCCAAGCGGAACTGGCCGAAGCAGCGGCCGCGGCGCGGTACCCACTGGCGGGTGATGTACGGCCTGACCGGTCTCGGGCTCAGTGCGCTTCCGGTGCTTTCCGGTGCCGCGGCGCTGCTGGTCGCCGGCCGTTTCGTGGCCCCCGGGGACTCGCCGGCCGAGGCGCTGCGGGGTGCGGCGTCCGCCCTGGTCCCCGCCACCCTCGCGTTCGGGCTGGCGTATGCCCTGCTGATCCTGGTCGCCGTCCGGCTGCTCAGCCCGGGGCTGCGGGTCGGTACGCATCCCACGCACAGCCGGGTCGGCTGGCAGGCGTGGACCGTGTCCCAGCTGATGGACCGCTCCCGCGACACCCTGTTCCCGCTGTACGCCGGTCTGGTCACGCCGGTGTGGCTGCGGCTGCTCGGGATGCGGATCGGGCGGGGTGCCGAGGTGTCGACCGTGCTCGCGCTGCCGAGCCTGACGACGGTCGGCGAGGGCGCGTTCCTGGCCGACGACACGCTGACCGCGCCGTACGAGCTCGGTGGCGGGTATGTGCGGATCGGCCGTGCGGAGATCGGGCGGCGGGCGTTCCTCGGGAACTCCGGGATGACCGCTCCGGGGCGCAGTGTGCCGGACGGCGGTCTGGTGGGTGTGCTGTCGGCGACGCCGAAGAAGGCCAAGAAGGGCACCTCGTACCTGGGGCTGCCGCCGGTGAAGCTGCCGCGCAGCGCGGCCGACGGCGACCAGAGCCGCACCTACGAGCCGCCGGCACGGCTGCTGTGGGCGCGGGCGCTGGTGGAGGCGTGCCGGATCGTGCCGGTGCTGTGCTCGGTGGCGCTGGCGGGGCTGACGGTCGCCGCGCTGTGTGCGCTGGGCGGGTGGGCGCCGGTGCTGTCGGGGGCGGTGCTGCTGGGCGCCGGTGCGGTGGCGGGCCTGGTCTCGGTGGTGGCCAAGTGGGCGCTGGTCGGGCGGCACCGCAGCGGGGAGCACCCGCTGTGGAGTTCGTTCGTGTGGCGCAACGAGCTGGCGGACACCTTCGTGGAGGTGCTGGCGGTGCCGTGGCTGGCCGGCTCGGTTCCGGGTACTGGGGTGATGACGGCCTGGCTGCGCGGGCTCGGTGCGCGCATCGGCAAGGGTGTCTGGGTGGAGAGTTACTGGCTGCCGGAGACCGATCTGGTGACCCTGGAGGACGCGGCCACCGTGAACCGCGGTTGTGTCCTGCAGACTCACCTCTTCCACGACCGGATCTTGCGGACGGATACTGTGGTTCTCCGTGAGGGCGCCACGCTGGGCCCTGGCGGGATCGTGCTGCCCGGCAGCACGATCGGGGCCCGTACCACCCTGGGTCCCGCGTCGCTCGTCATGGCGGCGGAGTCGGTCCCCGACGACACCCGCTGGCTCGGCAACCCGATCGAGGCATGGCGTCCCTGAGCGCGGGCCGTCCGACGGTGGCCGCGGGCGTCGGCGCACCGAGAGACGGTTCGAGCACAGCGCAGGGAGCGAACGCGGAAGTGGCAGTGCAGCAGTCAGCGGGTCCGGACCCGTACTTCCCGGACAACGGCGATGCCCGGTACCGGGTGCATCGCTATGAGCTCACGCTGGACTACCGGCCCGGACCCAACCGCCTGTCCGGCATGGCCCGGATCAACGCGATCGCGGGCCGCGCCGCACTGTCCGAGTTCCAGCTGAACCTGGCCGACTTCAAGATCGGCCGGATCCGGGTGGACGGCCGCCAGCCGCACTGGACGCACCGGGGCGGCAAGCTGCGGATCAAGCCCGCCAAGCCGCTGCGCGCCGGTGCCGCGTTCACCGTGGAGATCCACTGGTCGGGCAACCCGCGGCCGGTGAACAGCCCCTGGGGCGGGATCGGCTGGGAGGAGCTGACGGACGGCGCGCTGGTGGCGAGCCAGCCGATCGGCGCGCCCTCCTGGTTCCCCTGCAACGACCGGCCGGCCGACAAGGCGTCCTACCTGATCTCGGTCACCTGCCCGTCGGCGTACTCGGTGGTGGCCGGCGGCCGGCTGCTCACCCGGACCACCAAGGCGTCCACGACGACCTGGGTGTACGAGCAGGCCGCGCCGACGTCGAGCTACCTGGTGAGCCTCGCGATCGGCAAGTTCCAGACCGTGCTGCTCGGCGACCCGGGGTTCGGCGGGGTGCCGATGCACGGGCACATACCGGCCCAGCTGCTGCCCCAGTTCTCCCGGGACTTCGCCCGCCAGCCCGCGATGATGGACCTGTTCCAGCGGCTGTTCGGGCCGTACCCCTTCGACGAGTACGCCGTGCTCGTCGCCGACGAGGAGTTCGACGTCCCCGTCGAGGCGCAGGGGTTGTCGCTGTTCGGCGCCAACCACGTGGACGGGGCGCGGGGTTCGGAGCGGCTGGTGGCGCACGAGCTCGCGCACCAGTGGTTCGGCAACAGCGTGTCCATCGCGGACTGGCGGCACATCTGGCTGAACGAGGGGCTCGCCAAGTACGCGGAGTGGCTGTGGTCGGAGCGGTCCGGCGGCCGTAGCGCCCAGCAACTGGCGGCCGTCGCCCACCGGTTGCTGTCCGGGCTGCCGCAGGACATCCGGATCGCCGCCCCCGGCAAGAAGGCGATGTTCGACGACCGGCTCTACGAGCGCGGCGGGGTCACGATCCACGCGATCCGCTGCGCGCTCGGCGACGACCGGTTCTTCCACATGCTGCGGGCCTGGACGGGGCTGCACCGGGGCGGGGCGGTGACGACGGCGACCTTCACGGCACACGTCAACCGCTTCGCGGACGAGCCGCTGGACGGGCTGTTCGACGCCTGGGTGCACCGCACGGCGCTGCCCGCGCTGCCGACCCAGCCGCTCCCGGCGCGCCCGGCACAGCCGCCCACCAGTGCCGAGTCGGCGTAGGCGAAAATAGGCCCATGGCCCGACGTACCCCGCAGTCCCGGCGGCAGCCCGCCCCCGCACCGGCTCACGGCACCACCTGTCCCTGCGGACTCCCGGAGCCGTACGAGGGGTGCTGCGGCCGGTTCCACCGGGGCGAGGCGGCGGCGCCCACGGCGGAGCGGCTGATGCGTTCGCGTTACAGCGCCTTCGTCGAGCGGGACGCGGATTACCTGCTGCGGACCTGGCATCCGCGGACGCGTCCGCCAGGGCTGGACCTCGAACCGGCGATGCGCTGGACGGGTCTCGAGATCCTCGGGACGACCGACGGCTCGGCGTTCCACACCACCGGCACGGTGACCTTCCGCGCGTCCTACCGGGGCGGTTCCCTGCTGGAGCGCAGCCGGTTCGAACGGGTGGACGGGGCGTGGGTGTACGTGGACGGTGACTTCCCCGACGCGTAGCGGCGCTACGGCGCCAGCACGTCCAGTTCCTCCAGGGCGCCCACGGTGATCGCGCGGGTCAGCTGCTCGGCGCGGTCCGCGTCGCCCTCCCGTACCGCCTCCGCGAGTTGCACGTGCAGGGTGACGGCGGCCGGGGCCGGGTCCTCGAACATCACCTCGTGGTGGGTGCGGCCCGCGAGGACCTCGGCCACGACGTCGCCGAGCCGGGCGAACATCTCGTTGCCGGACGCGGTGAGGATCACCCGGTGGAACGCCATGTCGTGGACGAGGTACTGCTCCAGGCGGTGGCCGCGGGAGTTGGCCACCATGCCGAGCGCGCACTCGGTGAGTGCGGCGCACTGCTCGGCCGTGGCGTGCTTCGCCGCCAGGCGGGCGGCCACCGGCTCGATCGCGGAGCGCAGCACGGTGAGCGAGCGCAACTGGTGCGGGCGGTCGGCGCCGGCCAGCCGCCAGCGGATCACCTGCGGGTCGTAGACGTTCCACTCGGCCCTGGGCCGGACGGTGACGCCCACCCGGCGGCGGGACTCGACCAGGTGCATGGACTCCAGGACCCGGACCGCCTCGCGCATCACGGACCGTGACACCTCGAAGTGCTGGGCCAGTTCGTCGGTGCGCAGAACGCTGCCCGGCGGGTACTCGCCCGCGGTGATGGCGGGGCCGAGGGTGTCCAGTACGCGGCCGTGCAGCCCCCTGCCCGGTGTGCTCATGCACTCAGCGTACAGAGCGGATCACAGAGCCAAAAAGTCAGACTTATTTGTCACACGCTCTTGAATTCGTCGTACCTAATGGGCTTCAGTGAGGCCGACACCGGATGACGTCTGCCGGTGTCCCATGTCGAGGAAGACAGCGAGGCAGTGATGCGGACCCCCCACGTCATCGTCGTGATGGGCGTCGCCGGCACGGGCAAGACCACGATCGGTCCTCTGCTCGCCGCCCGGCTCGGCGTCCCGTACGCCGAGGGCGACGACTTCCACCCGCCGGCCAACATCGCCAAGATGTCGGCCGGACACCCGCTGGAGGACGCCGACCGGTGGCCGTGGCTGGACGCCATCGGCGCCTGGGCGCACGGGCGGGAAGGGCTCGGCGGGGTGGTCAGCAGCTCCGCGCTGAAGCGGTCGTACCGCGACCGGCTGCGGGCCGCCGCGCCCGGTGTGGTGTTCGTGCACCTGACCGGCGACCGCAAGCTCATCGCGGACCGGATGTCGCACCGGCAGGGTCACTTCATGCCGACCGCGCTGCTGGACTCCCAGTTCGCCACGCTCGAACCGCTGGCGGCGGACGAGCCGGGTGTCGCCGTGGACGTCTCGGGCACCCCCGAGGAGATCACCGCCCGGGCCGTCCGCGCGCTGGACACGCTTCCCGACCTCACCGCGCGGTAACCCGCGTCACCACTCCCCCAGTCGGCCGCACAACTACAAGGAACCCCCGTGACCAGACTCAGCGTCGAGATGCTGGCAGCGGACACCGTCGCGCCCATCACCTCGGCCGGACATGCCCGCCTGGGCATCGCCGCGCTTGCGGGCATCGCCGTCATCGTCCTGCTCATCACCAAGTTCAAGCTCCACGCCTTCCTGGCGCTGACCATCGGCTCGCTCGCGCTGGGCGCGTTCGCCGGGGCACCGCTGGACAAGGTGATCACCAGTTTCACCACCGGGCTCGGTACCACCGTCGCCGGAGTGGGTGTCCTGATCGCGCTCGGGGCGATCCTGGGCAAGCTGCTCGCCGACTCCGGTGGCGCGGACCAGATCGTCGACACGATCCTCGCGAAGGCGTCCGGGCGTGCGATGCCGTGGGCGATGGTGCTGATCGCCTCCGTGATCGGGCTGCCCCTGTTCTTCGAGGTCGGCATCGTGCTGCTGATCCCGGTGGTGCTGATGGTGGCCAAGCGCGGCCACTACTCCCTGATGCGCATCGGCATCCCGGCCCTCGCGGGTCTGTCCGTGATGCACGGCCTGGTGCCGCCGCACCCCGGCCCGCTGGTCGCGATCGACGCGGTGCACGCGAACCTGGGCGTGACCCTGGCCCTCGGCGTCCTGGTCGCCGTCCCGACCGTGATCGTCGCCGGTCCGCTCTTCTCCAAGGTCGCCGCCCGCTGGGTGGACGTACCGGTGCCCGACCGCATGATCGCCGCCCGTCCCTCGGAGGAGCTGGAGCGGCGGCCCGGCTTCGGCGCCACGCTCGTCACGATCCTGCTGCCGGTCGTGCTGATGCTGTCCAAGGCCCTGGTGGACGTCGTCGTCGACGACCCGGCGCACACCGTCCAGCGCGTCTTCGACGTCGTCGGCTCCCCGCTGATCGCTCTTCTCGCGGCGGTGATCGTGGGCATCTTCACCCTGGGCCGCGCCGCCGGGTTCTCCAGGGACCGAATCTCGGTGACCGTCGAGAAGGGCCTGATGCCCATCGCGGGCATCCTCCTCATCGTCGGCGCGGGCGGCGGCTTCAAGCAGACGCTGATCGACTGCGGTGTGGGCCAGATGATCCTGGAGATATCCAAGGACTGGTCGATCCCGGCGCTGCTGCTGGCCTGGCTGATCGCGGTGGCGATCCGGCTCGCGACGGGCTCGGCGACGGTGGCCACGGTCTCGGCGGCGGGCCTGGTGGCCCCGCTGGCGGCCGACATGTCGACCGCCCACACGGCGCTCCTGGTACTGGCCATCGGCGCGGGCTCGCTGTTCTTCAGCCATGTCAACGACGCCGGATTCTGGCTGGTGAAGGAGTACTTCGGCCTGAGCGTCGGCCAGACGATCAAGACCTGGTCGGTGATGGAGACGATCATCTCCGTGGTGGCGGGCGGCCTGGTCCTGCTCCTGTCGTTGGTGATCTAGCGGGCATGGCAGCGGCGGACCGTCCGCTACGGCCGCCACAGCGGATGCTCGCGCCCGGCCCACTCACGGCTCACCGACCCGGTGCGCAGACCCCGTCTCGCCTCCGGGTCGGCGAGAGCCATCCCGATGTGGCCGCCCAGGACGACGCCGATCGTCAGGGCCAGCCAGTCGTGGACGAAGGTGGCCGAGGTGCGCCACATCAGCGGGGTGAGGTGGGTGAACCACATCATCAGGCCGGTGGCGAGCATGACCAGGCTCGCGCCGGCGATCCAGTTCGCGTAGATCTTCTGCCCGGCGTTGAACTTGCCTGCCGGGCGGGAGGACGGCCGTCGGTCGCGGGCCAGGGCGGCGTGCAGCCAGAGCCGGTCGTGCGGGCCGAAGCGGTTCAGGAAGCCGAGGTCCCTGCGGAAGGCGCGGGAGGCGAGGCCGAACAGGACCGGGACCGGGAGCGCGAGACCCGCGCACTCGTGGATCCGGACCACCAGTTCGCGGCGGCCGACGAGGACCGCCAGCTGCGGGATGTAGAGGCAGGCGGCCGTCACCACGCAGATGCCCATCAGCGCGGCCGTCGTGCGGTGCACCCAGCGCTCGGCGGCGGTGAAGCGGTGCAGCCGGTCCGTGGCCGGCGGCGCCTCAGCTCGTAGGCTCATCGTCGCGTCCGTTCGACTTGCCGACCCAGGCGTCGACGTCGTAGCCCAGCTTCTCCCAGTAGCCCGGTTCCACCTTGTCGGTGACGGTGATGCCGGAGAGCCACTTGGCCGACTTGTAGAAGTACATCGGGGCGACATAGAGGCGGACCGGGCCGCCGTGGTCGTGGCCGATGGGTTTGTCCTGCATACGCAGCGCGACCAGGACGTCCGCCCGGCGCGCCTGGTCGAGGGTGAGGCTCTCGGTGTACGCGCCGTCGAAGCAGGTGAAGTGGATCGCCCTGGCGGTGTCCCGGACGCCGGCCAGGTCGAGCAGGTGTGAGAGGCGCACGCCTTCGAAGGGCGTGTCGGGCACCCGCCAGCCGGTCACGCACTGCACGTCCTTGACCAGCCGGGTCTGCGGCAGGGCCCGCAGG
>NZ_JBEYFC010000310.1:0-10792 GCF_040634175.1 Streptomyces sp. NPDC007162 | reverse complement strand
ACCTGGGCGGCAAGGACCACTTCGACGTCGACAAGGTCGCGGCCGAGACGGTGGCGTCCGCCTACCCGGGCATCTTCGTCTGCGCCCGGGAGAACCGTGCCTTCATGCACCGGGCCACCCGTGTCCTCGCCCGTGAGCACGGCATCCGGCAGTGGCTCGACATCGGCACCGGCATCCCCACCGAGCCCAACCTGCACCAGGTCGCCCAGTCCGTGGTCCCCGACGCACGGGTGGTGTACGCCGACAACGACCCGCTGGTCCTCAAGTACGCCGAGCGGCTGATGCGCAGCACGGCGGAGGGCCGGACCACGTACATAGAGGCGGACGTCAACGACCCGCAGACGCTGCTCGACGCCCCCGAACTGGCGGAGATCCTGGACCCCGCGCAGCCGGTGGCGCTGTCCCTCAACGCCCTGATGCACTTCGTGACGGACGCGCAGGACCCGTACGGCATCGTGAGCCGGCTGCTGGACGTGCTCCCCTCGGGCAGCGCGCTCGCGCTGAGCCACTGCACGCCCGACTTCGACCCGGCGACCTGGCAGAAGGTCACCGACATCTACAACAACGCCGGCACGCCGGTGCAGTTCCGCTCGCGCGCGGACGTGACGCGGTTCTTCGACGGGCTCGAACTGCTCGACCCGGGTGTCTCGGTGGGCCACCGCTGGCGCCCGGACAGCGAGCCGACCGCCACGGACGCCGAGGTCAGCCTGTGGACCGGGGTGGGCATCAAGCCGTAGGACCACTGTGAGGGGGGAATGGCCCCTGGGCTGTCGTACCGCATGGGGGTGCGGTACGACAGCCCGGGGGTGTCAGCCGATGTGGTAACTGTCGCCGTACACCTTCCAGTTCAGCGGGGTGTCGAGGCACAGGTTGCCGTTGCGCAGGAAGACCCGCTGCTCGGTGTCGACCCGGGTGGTGTCGCTGTGCGCCTCCTCCTGCTTCATGGCCCAGACCCGGGCGTCGAGGAAGGCGTTGAGGTACGTCGTCTCGTTGCCGCCCTGGGCCGGCGGCTTGGCGTGGCCGAGGGCGCGCTTGCGTATGTTGCGGAAGCTGGTGGCGTCGTCGCCGTCGCCGTGCATGACGATGGCGTCGTAGTAGGTGAACTGCCCGAGCGTGCCCAGGCCGTCCGTCTTGCCCTGCTGTACGGCCGGGTTGAAGTACACGCGGTCACGCTCGTCGTTCTGCGCCTGCTGGAACGCGGTGTCCTGGGCGGCCTTGCGCCAGTCGGCGGGGAAGTTCGGGTCCAGGCCCGAGTGCGAGTCGGTGCCGTTCACCCGGCGCAGGGCCGGGAGGTACTTGGCGAGGACGTTGCCGGGCTTGCGGTCGGTGTAGAGCTGGACGAGGTCGAGCATGTCGCCGGTGCCGGAACAGAAGCCGATGATCCCGGCGGTGTAGCCGCGGCCGTCGCCGATGTCCTCGATGTACTTGTACTGCGCCTTCCAGTCGAGCGAGGAGTTCTCCGCGCTCGACACCAGCTTCATGGCGATCTCCTTCTTCGCCGGGTCGTCCAGGCCGGCACAGCTCGCGGCCACGGCGGCGGACGCGGGTGCGGGGCGCAGCAGCACGGCCCCGGCGGCGGAGGCGCCGAGCAGGGCCAGCAGCGTGCGGCGGGAGGTCAGGACAGGGTTCGTCGTGGCGTGGTTCGGATGCCTCACGGGGGCTCCTGTGGGGGGTGAGGGGTCGGTCATCGACACTCATCGATAGGAAGGTTTCCTATCAGTGATGGCCGATGTTGTGTACCCGTCACGCAGAAGTTCGTAGGGTCGAACAACTCCCGGGCGCGTGCGGCTCAGTCCGCCGCCGTCCAGGCGCTCGGCCCCATGCCCCGCCACTCGATCAGCTCGGGGTCGTCGACCGTCGTACTGGCCTCGGGCAGACCCGCCCGGCGCAGGAACTCGACCACGTCGAGCAGGTGGTGAGCCGTGCCGACGTACTCCCCGCGGATGCTGACCCGCCGGCCACCGTCGGGGCCCGGCGGCTGCACGATCACAGGCGCGCCTCCCATGGTGTCCGAATGCCCGTTCGGGGAGGAGATCATGCGGCGCCCGGCGCCTGGTCAGCGGATCACGTCGAGGACGTTCTTCTGCAGGCCGTTGGAGTAGGCCTCGTGCTCGACCAGCCGCAGTCGCCGGGCATCCTTGTCGGCGGTGCTGAACAACCGTTTGCCCGCGCCGAGCAGCAGCGGGAAGACGAGCAGGTGGTAGCGGTCGATCAGGCCGGCGTCGGACAGGGCGTGGTTCAGCTCGGCGCTGCCGTGCACGATGATCGGGCCGCCGTCCGTCTCCTTGAGGGCGGCGACCTCGGCGAGCGAGCGCAGGATCGTGGTCTCGCCCCAGTCGGAGACCAGGTCGCCCTCGGCGAGGGTGGTGGAGACGACGTACTTCGGCACCGCCCTGTAGTGCGCGAACTCCGCCATGCCGGGCCAGACCGGACTGAAGGCCTCGTAGCTGACCCGGCCCAGCAGCATGGCGGTCGCCTCCTCCTGCTCCCGGCCCTTGATCTCGAAGGCCTCGGGCACGAACTCCACGTGCTTGAAGGTCCAGCCGGAGTTGCGGTAGCCGGGCTCGCCGCCCGGGGCCTCGACGACGCCGTCGAGCGAGATGAAGGCGGTGCTGATCAGGGTACGCATCGGGGTTTCCTCGCGGTCCGGTGTCCGTTGGGGAGCTGGCTTCGCAGTCCAGGATCCGACCGACAATAATAATTGTCAAGGAAATCAAAGTTGTCGGCGACGGACGGGGCCGGGGTCGGACCGGGCCGGGTGCCGTGTAATCCGCCGCGCCGCAGGTACTCGGCCCGGCAGAACCATTTCCCGAAGGAGATGACTGGGATGCTGCTTCTTCTCGGACTGCTCCTGCTCGCGGCCACCGTCGCCTTCGTCGCCCTGGCGATCGCCGGCAACCTGTCCGGCGGCCCGGGCTACACGGTGTCCGTACTCGATCACCACATCGCCACCCTCGGCCCGCTGGCGATCTTCTGTGCCGGTCTCGCACTGGCGCTGATCTTCTGCCTGGGGCTGGCCGTCATGGCGGGCGGCGCGGCCCACCGCCGCCACCCTCGCATGGGGCCCACCACGACCGACCGGTACCCGGGCCCCGTCGCGTAGTGGAATTTTCAACAACCTCTGTCCGTTGGTGCCCTCGAAGGAGGTCACGAGTGGACACCACGTACTACGACCAGGGAACCGCCGCGGAGCGCTGGGAGCGGGCGCAGCTGTTCTTCGACGCCAAGGACTACGCCGGTGCGGCGCGGGTGCTCGCCGGGCTGGTCGAGGAGGTGCCGGAGCAGACCGGTCCCCGGCTGCTGCTGGCGCGCTCCTACTACCACTCGGCCCAACTGGGCCGCGCCGAGGCCCAGTTGCGGGCGATCATCGAGCGCGACCCGGTGGAGCACTACGCCCGGCTGATGCTGGGCCGCACCCTTCAGCGGCAGGCCCGGCACACGGAGGCGGAGGCGCACCTGCGGATCGCCTCGGCGCTGGCCGGGGACTTTCCGCAGGACTGAGCGATCGTGACGGTCACCGAAGGGCCCCCGGATCCCGGGGGCCCTTCGGCATCCACGAGGCGGCGGCCGCGTGCGGGCCGGTGGGAGGGCGGGTCACGCGGTCGGCGGCGAGCCGGTGGAGGACGAAGATCTCCGTGGCGGTCGGGGCGACGGCAGGGCAGCAACCGCGGCGCCGGGCTCCCCACAAGACCTGTGATCACCCGGGACTGATCGCGAGAGCGCCGGAGCCCCGCGACCAGGGCCCGGGGGGGGGGCGGCGGCGATCTACTCCGCGATGAAGACGGTAAGCCATTCCGCTTCCCGTGGCCGGTACGCGTAGCGATCCCACAGCCCCGACACGATCGCCGGGACGTGGCCGGCTCCGTAGACGATGGCCACCCGGATCGACTCGGCGCCGCGCTGCGTGTGGATCTCGCCGAGCGCGTCGAGCAACCGCTGGTCGCGCCGACCGGTCAGCGCCCGCTCGACAGGACCGTCGGCCATCATCTCCGCCCGCAGCGTCGACGGCAGGTCCTCGACCACCAGGTCCTCGTCGAGGAAGGCACGCGGACCGCGCAGCGCGAACACCAGGCCCATCACCGGGGCCACGACCATGAGCAGCACGTACATCCACCGCGGCAGTGTCCTCAGGTCCTCGATCGCCTCTGCCGCGGTCACATCCGGGTTGACGACCGGCACGTCCTCGGGAAGCAACAGATCATCGCGCTGCTCCTGCAGGCCGTTGCGCCGCCGACGTGGGGCGAACCGGTACGCGAGCGTGAGGACACTCACGCCGACCGACTTCCCCCGGATGCCCTCGATGACGACGAGGTCGCATTCCCTGAGCCTGAGGCGGACCTGGGAGCAGAACGTCGGCGAGGCGACGTGCAGCATCGGGAAGATCACGAACTCGAGTGGCGTCCCTGTCCGCCTCATCGTGATCACAGCAGATCGGACGGCGTACCCGGTCACTTCGATGATCTGCACGCTTCCCCCCGGAACCTCGCCCGGTCTCCCGTTCCCCCGCACCAGGACACGAGCCCGCCCATGGCCTTGGTTCCCTCCCGGCGCCGGGGCGGTCAGGTCTGAGTGTCGTCCTCCGGTCCTGCGGCGTCCAGGAGGGTCCTCAGGACCTGTTCGTCGCCGGGCGGCAGGGCGGTGACGAAGCTGGCGAGGACGGCCTCCCGGTCCTGTTCGCCGTCCAGCAGGCGACGCATCCGCAGGGCGGCGAGCCGGGCCACGTCGGCGGTCGGCGTCCACAGGAAGGACCGGCCGTGCCGCTCGCGGGCGACGACGTCCTTGGCGAGCAGCCGGGTCAGGATGGTCACCACGGTGGTGTAGGCGAGGTCCCCGCCGAGCCGGTCCTGCACCCAGGCCGCCGTGACAGGACCTTCGGCCTCCCTCAGCGCGCCGAGCACCTGGCCCTCCAGCTCCCCCTGCCCGCGCCGGGTCCGACCCATGATCCCGTCACCCCTTTCTGGGCTCCGCCCGCCTCCGGGACGCCGGAGCCGGGGTCCGGGGTGCGGGGTCCGGGGGTGCTCATGCCCCCGGAGCTTCGCACACACGGCCGCCGGACACCGGCGGTCCGTTCGGCAGGCTCGCCGCTGCGGTGTCAGCGTGTCCGACCACGCTACTTCACGCCGGACCTGCCCCCGTACGTCCGCCGCCCGCGGCGGTGCGCGAGCTCGCCGAGCACGATGTCGACGGCGAGGAAGGCGGCGAGCGGGATGCCCAGCAGCGGCACGAAGTAGCCGAGCACCGCGATCACCGCCATCGCCGGGACGAGGAGGTACGGCGGGACCTCCGCCCACGCCCCGCGCGGGATCGGCCGGCCGAAGGCGGAGCCGCGGCCGCGCTGCCACCACATGCGGTAGCCCCACAGGACCAGCAGGACCAGAGCGAGGGCGAGCAGGGCGAGCGCCAGCTGGTTGACGAGGCCGAAGAGGATCCCGGTGTGCAGGTCGATGCCCCAGCGGGTGAGTCTGGCGAGCACCGGATAGTCGTCGAAGCGCAGTACGTCGGTCACCTCGCCGGTGCCCGGGTCGACGGCGACGGAGTCCTGCTTCTCGGGCCAGCTGCGCTGGACCTGCCGGACGACGTAGGCGCTGTTCGCGTCGGCGGGCGGCACGATCTCGACGGGGTTGCCGAGCCCCTCGGCGCGGGCCGCGGCGAGCACCTTGTCCAGGCCGACGCCGTGCTCGGCGCCGCCACCGGTCATGGACGCCGTGTCGTGGCCCGCGTGTTCGCCGCCGCTCGCGACCGCCGAGACGGACGGGGTGGCCTGGCCGAGGGAGGTGCGCAGTTCGTCGATGTTGGCTCCGGCGTAGGTGGACCAGGTCAGGCCGGTCGCCGACAGGAAGACGAAACCGGCCGCGGCCCAGACGCCGACGGTGCCGTGCAGGCCGAGGGTGCGCCGCCGCCCGCTGGTGCCGCGCACCCTGCGCAGCGCCCGCCGCCTGGAGAACCACAGCACCAGGCCGCCGCCCGAGACCACCCACAGCCAGCTCGCCGCGAACTCGCTGTAGAGCCTGCCGGTGTCGCCGAGGTGCAGATCGCGGTGGAGTTCGTCGATCCAGGTGCGCAGTGGAAGCGCGCCGGTGGAGCCGTACTGTTCGAGCGCGCCGCGCACCTCGCCGGTGTACGGGTCGACGAACACCGCGAGCGTGTGGTCCGCGTCGACGCCCCGCACGCCCGAGAGCAGCACCCTGGTGGTCGCGCCCGCCTCGGGGGACGGCCGTATCGCGGAGACGGTGCCCTCGGGGTGGGCCTTGCGGGCGGCGGCGACCTGCTTCGAGACCGGCAGCTGCGTGCTGCCCACCGGGACGGTCAGCTCATGGGCGTACACGAGCTTCTCGGCCTGGAAGGAGAAGGCGTACAGCAGGCCGGTGGCGGCGGCGACGAGCAGGAAGGGAGCGACCAGGACGCCGGCGTAGAAGTGCAGGCGCAGGACGAGGGGGCGCAGCGGGGCCCAGCGGCTCGGGGACGCGGCCGGGACCGTGGGGTGCGGGGGCCCGTCCTTGGACGTCGAGGGGGCGATGGACATCGTGGGCTTCTCCGGGGGCTGGTGCGGGGTGGGGACGGTCCAGTAGTCGGAGCGCGACCGGGCCGAGTTCCAGGCACCTGAAGTGACCCGCGTCACAGGCCTCGGCATGGCATGCTGGCGCGATGGCATCTCCCAGTCATCGCGCGCCCCTTGCCGAACGGGTCGAGGAACTCCTCGCCGTCGGCGGCCCGTTGCCCATCGTCGCGGCCGGCGACCCGGTCCTGCGGCGCGGAACCGAGCGGTACGACGGCCAGTTGGCCCCGGCACTGCTGGCACGGTTCGTCGAGGCGCTGCGCGTCACCATGCACGCGGCACCGGGCGTGGGGCTGGCCGCGCCCCAGGTCGGCGTCCCGCTGCGGATCGCCGTCATCGAGGATCCGGCGCCGGTACCGCAGGAGGTGGCCGTCGCCCGCGGCCGGGTCCCGCAGCCGTTCCGGGTGCTGGTCAACCCGGCCTACGAGCCCGTCGGCGCCGACCGCGCCGCGTTCTTCGAGGGGTGCCTGAGCGTGCCGGGCTGGCAGGCGGTGGTGGCCCGGCCGGCGAGCGTACGGCTGACCGGCACGGACGAACACGGGCACCCGCTGGACGAGGTCTTCACGGGGTGGCCGGCTCGCATCGTCCAGCACGAGACCGACCACCTCGACGGCACGCTGTACCTGGACAGGGCGGAGCTGCGCTCGCTTTCGTCGAACGAGGAGATGGCTCGGCGCTGGACCGAGCCGACCCCGGCGACGGCGGCCGGGGAACTGGGCTTCGCCCTGCCGTAGTCCGCCGAAGCCCCGCCCGGAGACGGGCCGACAGCGCCCCGTGAGGGCACCGGGGCCGCGCCGATGCGCGGCCCACCGCGGCGCCGATGCGACCGACGGCACCCAGCGACACCGCCGACACGATCCCCCGAGCCACCCGGGGCCGCACCGACGCGCAGCTGCCCCCGGCGGTGTCGAGCGGGACCGGCGGGTCCGCTCGGCACCGCCGGCGGGGTCTCCCCCAGGGGCGCGGGGCGGCGCGGTCGGACCCCGCCGTGTCGCAGGGACCGACGGCCGCCCCGGCCCGGGCCGGGGCGGCCCGTCCCCTTCGGCCTTAGCCCCGGTACGCCTCCAGCAGGCGCAGCCACACCTCGCTCAGGGTGGGGTAGGACGGGACCGCGTGCCACAGGCGGCTGATGGGGACCTGTCCGGCCACGGCGATCGTCGCGGAGTGGATCAGCTCGCCGACCCCGGGCCCCACGAAGGTGACCCCGCGCAGGATCTCCTCGTCCAGGTCGACGACCATCCGGGCGCGGCCCTTGTAGCCCTCGGCGTACAGCCCCGCTCCGGCCACGGACGAGAACTCGACGTCGACGGCCCGGACCCGGTGTCCCGCCTGCTCCGCCTCCGCGAGGGAGATTCCGACGGCCGCCGCCTCGGGGTCGGTGAAGACGACCTGCGGTACGGCGTGATGGTCGGCGGTGGCCGCGTGCGCACTCCACGGACCGTCCGGCAGCGGCGTGCCCGCGGCGCGCGCGGCGATGGTGTCGCCCGCGATCCGGGCCTGGTACTTGCCCTGGTGGGTGAGGAGTGCCCGGTGGTTGACGTCCCCCACGCCGTAGAGCCAGTCGGTGCCCTCGACCAGCAGGGTGTCGTCGACCGACAGCCAGGAGCCCGGCGTGAGGCCGACGGTGTCGAGTCCGATGTCGTCGGTGTGCGGGACCCGTCCGGTGGCGAACAGGATCTCGTCCGCCTCGATACGGTCCCCCGCGTCGGTCACGGCGACCACGGTGCCGTTCTCGCGGGTCACCGACTCGACGGAGGTCCCGGTGCGGACGTCGACGCCCGCTTCCGTGAGCGCCTCGGCGACGAGCTCGCCGGCGAACGGCTCCATCCGGTTGAGCAGGCCCTTGCCCCGCACCAGAAGGGTGACCCGGGAGCCCAGGGCCTGCCAGGCGGTGGCCATCTCGGTGGCCACGACACCGCCGCCGACCACGATGAGCCGGCCGGGCGCCTCCTGGGCGCTGGTGGCCTCGCGGCTGGTCCAGGGCCTGACCTCGGCGAGCCCCGGCAGACCGGGCAGCTGGGCGCGGGTGCCGGTGGCGACGGCCACGGCGTGCCGGGCGGTCAGGGTGGTCACGGTGCCGTCGGGGCCGGTCACGGTGACCGTGCGGGGTCCGGCGAGCCGGCCGTGGCCGCGGTACAGGTCGGCGCTGATGCCGTTCAGCCAGGCGACCTGGCCGTCGTCTTTCCAGCTCGAGGTGAAGTAGTCGCGGCGGGCGAGGACCGCGGGGGTGTCGAGGGGGCCCTGGACCGCCTGGGCGAGGCCGGGCAGGCGGCGGGCGTCGGCCTGGGCGATGACCGGCCGCAGCAGGGCCTTGCTGGGCATGCAGGCCCAGTACGAGCATTCGCCGCCGACGAGTTCGCTCTCCACGACCGCGGTGGAGAGGCCGGCCGCACGGGTGCGGTCGGCGACGTTCTCCCCCACGGGCCCGGCCCCGAGCACCACGACGTCGTAAGCGATGGATTCCGTTTCCGTCATGGGGGTAAGTCTCGCGGGTGGTGTGCGCTCGGGCCACACGGGTGGGCGGCCGGAATACCCGCCCGGTCGGGCACGTTGTGGCGAGCGGTTCCGCCCCGCATCGGGGCGCCCCCACATCAGGAAGAGGGAAGCACACATGAGCAGCACCGTGGAGCTCACCAAGGAGAACTTCGACCAGACGGTCACCGAGAACGAGTTCGTCCTCATCGACTTCTGGGCGTCGTGGTGCGGCCCGTGCCGGATGTTCGCCCCGGTCTACGAGAAGGCGGCGCAGGCCAACCCCGACCTGGTGTTCGCCAAGGTCGACACCGAGGCGCAGCCGGAGCTGGCGCAGGCCTTCGACATCCAGTCGATCCCGACCCTGATGATCGTCCGCGACCAGGTCGCCGTGTTCGCCCAGCCGGGCGCCCTGCCGGAGGCGGCTCTGGCGGACGTCATCGGCCAGGCCCGCAAGCTCGACATGGACGAGGTCCGCAAGAGCATCGCCGCACAGCAGAGCGGCACCCAGGGCGAGTGACACCCTCCGGCAGAGGTCAGAAGGGGTAGGGCGCCACGTCACCGCGTACGGTCGTCCACCGCACGTCCGTGAACGCCTCCAGGTTGGCGTCGCCGCCGAACCGGGCCCCTGTGCCGGACGCGGCGACTCCGCCGAAGGGGGCCACCGCCTCGTCGTTCACGGTCTGGTCGTTGATGTGGACAATGCCGGTCGGGATGCGCTCCGCGAGGTCCAGGCCGCGGGCCGCGTCGCGGGTGACGATACCGAGGGAGAGTCCGTAGGAGCTGTCGGCCGCGAGGGCGGCGGCCTCCTCCACGTCGGCGAAGGCGCGGACGGGCGCGACCGGGCCGAAGACCTCCTCGGCGTAGGCGGGCGTGCGGTCGTCGACGTCGGCCAGGACCGTGGGCCGGTAGAAGAGGTGCTCGTGGGTGCCGCCGGCGGCGAGTCGCGCGCCGTGGGCGGTGCTCGACTCCACCAGGCCGTGGATCTTGGCGAGTTGGGCGGCGTCGATGATCGGGCCGAGGTGGACCTGCTCGCGGTGGGGGTCGCCGACGGCGAGGGAGTCGGCCTTGGCGGCGAGGCGCTCGACGTACTCCTCGGCCAGTGAGCTGTGCACCAGGTGCCGTCCGGTGGTCATGCAGATCTGGCCCTGGTGGAAGAAGGATCCCCAGGCGGCCGTGGAGATCACCGCGTCGAGGTCGGCGTCCTCCAGGACGATCAGGGCGGAGTTGCCGCCGAGTTCGAGGTGGGCGCGCTTGAGGTGGCGGCCCGCGGCCTCGCCGACCGCGCGACCGGCCGCCGTGGAGCCGGTGAAGGAGATCACCGGCACCCGTGGGTCGGCCACCAGCGCCGCACCGACGTCGGCGCCGCCCGGCAGCACGTGCAGCAGCCCCTCCGGCAGTCCGGCCTCGGCGAACACCGCGGCGAGCGAGAGCCCGCCGCAGACGGCGGTGCGCGGATCCGGCTTGAGCACCACGCCGTTGCCGAGGGCGAGGGCGGGCGCGACCGAGCGGATGGAGAGGATCAGCGGCGCGTTGAACGGCGCGATCACCCCGACCACGCCGACCGGAACCCGGCGGGTGTACGACAGTCTCGGCGCCTCGCTGGGCAGCACCTGGCCGGCCGGTCGGGAGGCGAGGGCGGCGGCCTCGTAGCACTCCTGGGCGGCGACGTGCAGTTCGAAGTCGTGAGACCAGGAGTACACGGAGCTGCTGCGGCGCCACCGGGAGGACCCCGCGTTCGCGCGGCTCGCGGATGCCGTGGCC